>CALYAD010000029.1 GCA_944393415.1 uncultured Clostridia bacterium
CGGTTACAGCCGCGGCATGGTGTTGTCCCACATTCAGCAAAAGCACATTGATGCCGTCCGCATCAGCGGCAAGTATATCATCTCCAAAGCCGCCATCGTCGACTTCCTCGTCAGCGATGTCGCCTTCAGGATCGTCAACAAATCCGCGTGGCATATGAATACGATTCTGATGTTTATGCAGAAGTAAACAGCTATGATGGTGTATTGACCCCCTTGTGAAAAGAGTCGATTCTAATAGTTGGCTCTTTTTTTGCTTTTTGAGAATAATTTGAAAAAAACTATTGACAAATTTGAAAATCGGAGTTATAATACAATGATTTATCGCAGAAGCGCTAAATGGGTGGCTTGGGATAAGAAGGAGAATAAAATGTACCACTACATTGATGATAAGGATTTTTTGAAAAGAATGCGAAGCTTGTGCTCCGGTATTATCAATCAATTGGTTCAGCGCATCAATAACGATTCTGTTATGACCGTTGAAGCACATCTTGTCGGAAGCGGGGCAAAAAACCTTGAAACGCAAAATGCGAACAATCCCGTAGACCTTGACTACAACTTGTGTGTTATTTCCACTCACGAAATGGAAATCAACGATGGTCGTGAAATCAAGGAATATATCCGTAAGCAGTTTAACGCCGTTCTTAATGCAAACGGATGGGGAGATTGTGAAGACTCCACCTCTGCACTCTCAACTGAAAGACGGCATTTTACCAAGGGCAACTCAACCGAATTCAGTATTGATGTTGCTATCGTTGCCGAGGAAAAGAATCAATGGTTCAGGCTGATTCACCAAAAAACCGGATTTGCTGCCTACGACCGATACTATTGGAATGAAGCCCCGTGCTCGGAAGGTTTGTCTGCTAAGGTAGATAAATTGAAAAAGTACCATCTATGGCCGAACTTAAGAAACGCTTATCTCGATAAGAAAAATATGTACTTAAGACGCCAAGACCGCAATCATCCCTCGTTCAATGTGTATATTGAAGCGGTAAATGAGGTTTATTATATGAATTTTCACTGATTCAGTAATTATAGATAAAAAGAAAACAGTAGGTCGATACAAGTGTATCAAGCTACTGTTTTTTTGGCGGAGAGGAAGGGATTCGAACCCTTGTGGGGTTGCCCCCAAACGGTTTTCAAGACCGCCTCGTTATGACCGCTTCGATACCTCTCCATTTATGAAACTGTCTTTTGACAGAAATCATCTGATATTCAATTGTTTTAGAAATTCTTTTAGAAATGCGCTTTTATGCTGCTTTCGGAGTACCGAAAAAGTCAGGTGTTGCAAGGCTTTTCCCGATTTTTGCGTCCGCACGGATCGCAAATTTTCAAGACCGCCTCGTTATGACCGCTTCGATAACCCTCCGTGTTTGCTATTTAATTGTGTTTTTTCGCGTTGTTAGAAATATCGTTAGACATTCTTTTGCGCGAGGTTTTCACTGCCCGAAAAACGGCGTGTTTTCAACCTCTTTCGGAGCTCTGCTTCGTGCATCATCGCGCGGCAATCTGAAATTTCAATCCCGTTAGGATCGCTTACAATTTTAGTAGGCTTTTATTACTCAGTTTATATTAAAGCGCCACTAATATAATAATATACCACACAAAACAAAGAAAGTCAAGGGGGGAAAAAGAAAATTTATAAATATTTTTGAAAAGGTATTGCTTTTTTCATAGTTTTATGATAGAATGTATTTGTAATAGCCGGAGGTGTTTTGTTATCCGGGAATATAATAGTGACTTAAGGAGATAGAAATGTTAGAAATCGTATTAGGAGTAATTTTGATACTTGCGTCGTTATTCCTTATTATTGCAGTACTTATGCAGTCCGGTAAATCCAAAAGACTGTCCGGAACGATAGCGGGAGGCGCGGAGACCTTTTTCTCAAAAAACCAAAGTAAGACAATCGATAAAATTCTTTCAAAAATGACAACTATCATCGCGGTTGTTTTTGTTGTTTTGGTGGTCGTGGTTTATGTTATGCAGGAAAAGCCTACCAGAGATGCAAGGGAAGAGGTTTTTAATGAAGCGTTGAATGAAACCGAAATTGAGACTGAATCCCCTGCCGAATAAAGTGTCAATATAAAACCCGTCTGTGGTGGAAATCAACGGCGGGTTTTCTTTATAACTATTATTTTTAACGATCTTTATACTTGCCTTAATAAAAATTTTGAAACGGCAGACAATATTATAAATGAATATTAGATCAGCGCTGTAAAAAGGCTTGGTGATCAGCGTGAAAGTTAAATTAAATCAAGTTTCACGCATAAATTTTCTTTAGAAAATTTTTTATATCTATTAAAATGATTAAAACAGTTTTTTAGCCGCCTGCGGCGGTATGGGGATCATTATGAGAAAAAAACAAGGATCAAAAAAAAGTAAAGGACGGCATTTTTATGCGAGACGGACATATAAAAAGCATGCAAAATCAAAGCTTTTGACAGGTCAATTTTTTTCAAACAGCTCCGGGGGAGTATTTTTTGAGCTTGATATGTTTGGTAAGCTTAAGGATACCAAATATTATGTTGAATTTGACGATACAAAGGGGGCAATGAACGGAGATACGGTTATTGTTCGCGCAAGAGAACGTGATAGAAGCGCTGTCGTATTCAAAATTACCGACAGAGCTGTAAAAACGATTATAGGCACCGTTTTTTCAGACGAACGCTGCTCACCGTCGTTGTTTCTTATGCCGGACGATTCAAAGATACGCTTTGATGTTTCAATAATCGGTTCAGAGTATCCTATAAAAATAAACGACGGAGATAAGGCGGAAGTAAGGCTTGAACGTTACCCCGAAAGCGCGGACGATGCTCCTGAGGGGATAATTACAGCGGTTTTCGGTCCAAGCGCAGGGTTGGATGCCAATTACTCGGCCATCCTGCATGAATGCGGTATAAGGACGGAATTTGACAGAGAAGTAATAGCGGAAGCCGATAAATGTAAGGAGGACATCCCTCAAGCGACGGGGCGCCTTGACCTGCGCGACAAATTCATTATTACAATTGACGGCGAGGACGCAAAGGATCTTGATGACGCCATATCGGTAGAAAAAGACGGAAAAGATTATATCCTCGGGGTCCATATCGCGGATGTTTCTCACTATGTAAGTGAAGGATCTGCCTTGGACAAAGAAGCGTTTGAGAGAGGGACAAGCGTTTATTTTACAGACAAGGTTGTGCCGATGCTGCCGAAGGCTCTGTCAAACGGGATATGCTCTCTGAACTCCGGTTCTGACAGATATACGCTTTCGGCTCTGATAAAGCTTGATGATAACGGTGAAATTAAAGGTGTAAAGCTAAAGAAATCCGTGATCAACTCGAAAATAAGAGGGGTTTATTCGGAGATAAACCGTTTGATTGATGGCGTCGATTGTGATGAATTATCTGAGAAATACGCGGGTTTATATGGCGAAAGACTATCTTTGATGCTCGAGCTGTATGAAAAGCTGCGTCTTAAAGGTGAAAAACGCGGAGCACTGGAGCTGGATTCTGATGAGGCAAGGATAGTTCTCGATAATAACGGTGTTCCTGTTGAAATAACCAAGCGCGAGCGCGGAGTGTCGGAAAGAATTATTGAGCAGTTTATGCTTTGTGCCAACGAGGCTGTCGCGAGTTGGCTTACGGAGAAAGGTTATCCCTGTGTGTACAGGATTCACGAGCCTCCCGAACCCGAAAAAATTATATCATTCGTTAATTTTGCTCATAATCTTAAGCTTGCGCCTCCTTACGTTAAGACAGAAAATATTAGTCCTATGTATTTTACTCATGTACTTGAAAAAGCAAGAAAAGCGGGTATAGGGGGACCTGTATCTTATATGGTGCTGCGTACCATGCGTAAGGCCAGGTACAGCGAAAAAAATTCCGGACACTTCGGACTTGCGAGCAAGTGCTACTGTCACTTTACCTCCCCTATCAGACGTTATCCCGATCTCGCGGTACACCGCATAGTTTCTAAAGCGTTGGCTGCCGATGACAGCTGTGATATAAGAAATCATTATTACGGATTTGCTGCGTCGGCCGCGAAGGCTTCCTCGGAAAATGAGTTAAAGGCGCTGGAAGCGGAGAGGGGAATAGAGGAGCTTTATAAATGTATATTCTTAAAGGAAAAGATCGGTTTGGAGTTTAACGCGATTGTCAGCTCGGTTACCTCGTTTGGTCTGTTCTGCACTCTTGATAATACCTGCGAAGGCCTTGTATCGGTATCCTCTATGAAAAACAGATATTATTTTGACCCTGACGCGCTTACTCTCAGCTGCGGGAATATTGCTTATCGATTGGGAGAATGCGTCAGAGTTAAGGTAGAAAACGTTGATATTTCTGCGAGAAGGATTGATTTTTCTCTTTGTGACGAAAAGGAGCCACAGTATACGCCGGGTAACAGAGGATTTCACCGTAGAAAAAAACTTTAAAATATGTATTCCGATCGCGCTTTTAAATCTGAAATAACCGAAATATATTCGTTTACCGGCGCGGTCGGAACATGTCTTCTGTTTTGTGAGCTTCAGTCGAAAATTGACCTTGCGGAGGCTTCCGGACCTGTCAATGTATCGGTGACAGTGTGAACGGGGCTGTTTCCAACCATCCTTTTTTTGGTCTGTGAACTTCCGACCATTCGGTATATCCCCATAATACCGAGCATAAGGGTGGCACAAATCAGAGTCATGCACAGAATTGAAAGCAATTCATTTTTCATTTTTGAATACCGTTTCTTTCCTGCTTTTTAATGTTAAGGATAATTGATCCGATAGCTGTGCAGCTATACAGTATTATTTTAACCGTTCACTCTTGGTTTATAACATATTAACAATATTTTCAAGTTATTTTTTTATGGAGGACAAAGCGCCATGCAGATAAGGCCTGTTAAAATAACTATAACTACAAATACCTCAAGCGTTAATATAAATAGACGCTTTTCTGATATGATATCAACGGAAGATGAGATGGAGGAGTATGAAGCCTCGGAGGAATCTCCGGTCATATTTGTTACCGATGGGGTAATAATCGAGGACGGGGATATGGTAAAAATATCTTACGATGAAAATGAATTGGTGAAAATGCAGGGCGCTCATACTATTTTTGCCTTCAGGGAGAAATCACCGACTACCGTCTCCATGCTGAGGATCGGCAGTATTACAACAACCCTGATCTTTGATTCATTGAAGCCAAGGCATATCTGTCTATATAATTCAGGCGCCTTTCCGTTTGAAGTGGCTATATGCACCGATTATTTATCTAACAATATGACATATAATTCCGGAGGAGAAATAGTAGTGGAGTATTCCGTGGAGATCAGGGGGATACCGGCGGAATATAACCGTATATCGGTAAAGGTTAGCGAGCTTTAAACTAACCGGTTAAGCTATTGTAATAAAAGGAGTTGTGTTGTTTGAATAATATAATAAGTTCAGCCGAATTCAAAGACAGACTTAAATCGGGGTTAAGCGGTACATATATTTTCTTCGGCGAAGAGGATTATATGAAGCGCCATTATTTGCTGCAGACCCGCAGAGAAGTGCTGGGAGACGGTGAATTCGGGGATATGCGTCACAAAAAAATAAGCTGTCTTGAGCTTGATACCGAGAGACTCACAGATGCTCTTACTACGGCTCCCATAGGATTTTTTGAGGGGAAAATTTTATGCGAGCTTCATGAACTGCAGCTGTCGGCGTTTAAAGAGTCGGAATGGAAAGCGCTGTGCGAAATTCTTTCGGAGGCTTCTCCGGATGTTGTCACAATAATATACACGACCTCGGACGAGCTGGATTACGGTACTTTACCTAAAGCCCCGTCAAAGGCACTGCGCCGTATATCCGAATACGCGATTCCGGTGTATTTTCCGAGAGAAGGGGAAGGCAGGCTTTTGCGATGGATAACAAAGCATTTCTTAGCGGAAAGGCTATCCTATGAAAACGGTGTGCCGGAGGCAGTGTTAAGACGGTGCGGGCACGATATGCTGATATTGTCGGGTGAGATAGAGAAGCTTTGTGCGTATGTAAAAGCTTCGGGCAGTACGCAAATAAAAAATTCCGACGTTTATAGCATATGCTGCGAGAGGCTCGAAATAAACGCGTTTGATTTTTCAAACGCGGTGCTTGAAGGAGATACCGACAGAGCATACGCGATACTGTCAGATATGAAGAGCAGGAGGGAGAAGCCCGTGTACATTCTTTCGGCTGTGACAAAAGTGGTTTCGGATATGTACACGATAAAAATCTTACTTGACAGCGGAATGACAGACAACGGAATTTCCGCAAAATTAAAAATGCATGAGTATAAAGTGAGGCTTTATAAAAAAAGTATCGCATCCCGGAGCGTTCCGCGTCTGAGAGCGCTTCTCGGGCTTTGCTGCGATACTGATATAAAGCTTAAAAGTACGTCCCTTGAGGATTATACCGAGCTTGATAAGCTGGTTATAATGGTTTCGCGTTAAGCTTCGGGAAAGCTTTTTTACGGTGTGATGGGATTTATTATTGTTTAAAAATTCCTGCCGTTCCAACCCCAAAGGTCGGTTTCCGCGTATCGGACGTATATGTTATCCTTTGGAACCCCAAGCTCTTTTTCCAGAATATCGCAGATTTTTGCGGTCAGAGCAGAGGCGGAGGAAGGATCTACGGAGCCGTACGAGCTTATCGCCGCGAACGCGATGGGGCGGTCGTTTTTTCCCTTGAAAAACATATGTTTATCTCCTTCAAGCTCTACCATAAGCCAGCTTTCGCTTTTGCCGGGGATCAGGGCGATAGCGCTCCCGAGAGCGGTCTTTAAAGATGATTCTTTTTCAGAAGTCAGTTTTTCGGTTGTTTTGATACTGATGTAAGGCATTGTGTTATTCCTTTCTTAATGAAAATTATAAAATATTGTTTGTCAGATATTTGCGGCTACTCCTGTAAGCCGCTCAATTATTTTGGCAACCCCGTCATTTTCGACGCTGTCAGTCACGCGGGAGCATATTTTTTTCACTTCGTCGGGGGCGTTGCCCATGGCGACGCTTATGGCTGCGTATCTGAACATGGGCAGATCGTTTATCGAGTCTCCGATAGCTACGGTACTGTCATGCTCAAGACCAAGGACCTTTTCCGCTATTTTTATCGCTCCTCCTTTGTCGTATCCGATCGACATGCCCTCTACATAATAAGGATAGACAAGAACGTCGAACCACTGGGACAGATCTTTGATAAACTCGTTTGAGGGGAGCGCGCTTCCGGTGGTGGCGAATTTCTGTATTTTCGCGCCCTTGTATACGGTACGGAAATCGTCGGAAGAGGTAACCGGATAGAAATTGTCAGTAAACCAATCCTGTTTTTTCCCCATATAATACATATGCTCCGAGCCTTCAAAGCATAGGACTGTCTCTTCCTTGTTTTTTATCATGCTTTCCACCATTGAGCAGAGTATATCTTCGGAAATATAGCGGCTGTAAATACATTTTCCTCCAAGCTCAATATATGTCCCGCCTCCGCAGCATATCCCGTCGAATATATTTCCCTCGGTAAGTGTGTCCGGGATATATGAGCGGGAACGGGCGGTATTTACAAAAAATACGGAGCCTTCGGCCCTCGCGCGCAGGATCGCGCTGCGCACACGTTCGCTTAAAGCGCGTTGCGTATGCGTTATAAGAGTTCCGTCGATATCAATAAAAAAACTATATCTGCCTTTGCTTTTCATCTTAATCCCCATTCCGCCTTCAGGCAGCTCAAAAATAAAAAATTTTCGTGTTTTGCTACGCAAAAAAATTTATGCGTGAAACCATCTTTTATGGGTGCGATGCAGCTTAACCTTAACGCTGGCTCGGAGCGGTATATTAAGGTTAAAAATAAATGTACATTGCAGCGCTTTGTAACGGATAAGTGCTGATGGGATGGATTAAAACGCAACGCTATTATTTACATATACCTGCTATATAATACATCGTATCGCGAATTACCGGATGTACGTCTGAATAGACCCAGCCGTGCCCGAGAATGTGCTGCATATATACCACGCTTAAACGATTGGCGGGATCTATCGCTACATATGTGCCTGCCGCTCCGTCCCAGCCGAATTCGCAGTCGGTCATAGCGTCGGAATTCTGTTTATCCTTGTCAAGCATGGTACGGACTCCGAACGCGTATCCGTATCCGGGCTTTCCAAGCTTGATAAGAGATTCGCGGTCGTTTTGATTAGAACGCATCAGCTCTACTGTCTCCGGTCTTAATAACTGATATCCGTTATAGGCTGTACCGTGGTTTGCGAGCGCGTCGGCGAATTTTATATAGTCGTCAATGCGGGAAAAAAGACCCGCGCCTCCGCTTTCATAGTTATTGCTGAGTCTGTAAACGTTACTGAGCGGAATCGGGTTAAATTCCCCGTTTTCAAGTCTGTACTGAGTCGTAAATTTTTTCTCCTGCTCTTTGGTCGGGAAAAATCCCGTGTCAGTCATACCGAGCGGATCAAAAATATTGTCTTTGAGGTAACGCCCGAAGCTTTTCCCGGAGGCTACTTCAATAACGGCTCCGAGGACGTCATGGCAGAAGCTGTAAGTGAAATCGGTTCCCGGTTCGAAAAGCAATGGGGATCCGGCGAGAGCGCGTACAAGCGTCAAAGTGCCTTTGTCTCCGTCAGCGGAGAGCGCGCTCTTAAGGGAAGGCATATTAAAATCATAGGATAGACCGCCTCTCATTGCAAAAAGATGACGTATAGTCATAGCTTTTGTACACGGTTTTACTTCATCCCTTGAGCGATATGTAAGATGCCCGAATTCAGGGATGTATTTTGCCACGGGGTCGTCTATACCGATGATCCCGCGTTCGACAAGCCTGAGCGCTCCGACACAGGTTATAATCTTAGACGCGGAGTACAGGTTGTAAAGCTCGCTGCCTTGAAGCGGTATTGATTTTTCGCCGTCTTTAAAGCCGCAGGTAAAACGGTAGAGCTCTTTATGCTCATGGTATATTATCAGGTCGGAGGCGGGGATGTTTTTTGAGCGGATGAATCCCGCAAGGTCGTTTGTATGCATGATATTGCTCCTTTCAGTTTATATGATGATTTTTTAGAGCTTCGTTTAAAAGTTTTGTTAGGATCACCGGGTCTCCGGAGCCGTTAGTGAGTTTCATGCAGACTCCCATCATGCTTTTAAAAGCCGCTTTTTTCCCGTTAAGGTAATCCGAGGCCATACCGGGATTTTCATCTATCGTCTTTTTTACCGTGGCTTTAAGAAGCTTTTCGTCTCTTATCATACGAAGACCGTTTTCCTCAATATAATGCAGCGGTGTTTCTTCGCTTGACAGTATTACTCTCAGAGTTTTTTTAGCCACCGAGGAGTTTATTTCACCGTCGCCAAGCAGGTCGCAGAGCTCGGCGAGACGCGGCGCAAGCTCTGCGGAGTCTTTTTGTGTTTTTTCGCAGAAAGCGGGAAATTCCGATATAATAAAATTTGCGGTGTTTTTTATATAACGCGTACGGCGCGATATATCATCAAGGAGCATGGAGACCTTAGGCTCGGAAATAATGGTCAACGCGTCTTTGTGAGGCAAGCCGTAGCTTTCGGTATAAATCATTTCTCTTTCATCGGGAAGCGCAGGAATATCCTCAGATATTTTTTTGATATCGTCCGTTGTGATAAAAAACGGCAGAATATCCGGTTCGGGGAAAAAGCGGTAATCGTTTTCGCTTTCTTTTTCGCGCATTGTTACCACTGAACCGGTTTCGGGGTCAAATCGAAGGGTCTGATGCCTTATATTTTCTCCTGCTTTCAAAAATTTGATCTGTCGCGCGAGCTCAGCATCAATTGCTTTCTCCACAAAAGAGAAGGAATTGATATTCTTTATTTCTGTTCGAACCCCGAGCTCGGTACTTCCTTTTTTACGGACGGATATATTGACGTCACATCTCATTGAGCCCTCATTCATTTTACAGTCGGATATACCGGCGTAAAGCATTATCAGACGCAGCTTTTTCAGATATGCCGCGGCCTCGGCGGCGCTTCGGATATCCGGCTCGGATACTATCTCTATAAGCGGGACTCCGGCACGGTTAAAGTCAATAAGCGTAGAGGACGAGCGGTCATGGATCAGCTTTCCGGCGTCCTCTTCTATATGTATTCGGGTTATTCCTATCTTCTTTTTCACGCTATCGGCGTATATCGTTAAATAACCTCCGGTACAGACGGGGCTATCTCCCTGTGAGATCTGATATCCTTTTGGGAGATCCGGATAGAAATAATTTTTCCGATTGCACGACGAAACGGAAGATATGCCGCAGCCAAGCGCTTTTCCGGCTTTTACGGCAAGTAAGACCGCTTGCCGGTTGAGCGTTGGGAGCGCTCCCGGAAATCCCATGCAGACCGGACAGCAATGCGTGTTCGGTAACGCCCCATACTCGTTTTTGCAGGAACAGAATATTTTGCTTTCGGTTTTAAGCTCTATATGAACTTCAAGACCTATAACGGCCTCGTATAAATCTTCAGACATCCTGAGGTACGCCCTTTCATAATTATTCGCGTAGTTCGATTATACGGCGGAGCGGAAGCTGAAACAGTTTATTCCGCTTACCGTCTCAAATTTAACGGCTGTATCCAAAAGAAAATACTCTGAAAACACATTTCCTATAAGCTGCATACCCACAGGGAGCCCACCGGACGCGACGCCGCATGGAAGTGAAATAGCAGGAAGTCCTGCAAGCGAGGAGGGGACTGTATAAATATCCTCAAGATATGAGTCGAGAGGCGAGCGTTCTTTACCGGATAGAGGAGGGAGCCCCGGAGAGACAGGGGAAAGGATAATGTCGCATTTTCCGAAAGCGGATTTAAACTCAGATCTGATAAGCGCTCGGGCTTTCAGGGCGTTTTGATAGTATTTGTTTCCTTCTCCGGCGCTGAGCGCGAACGTGCCGAGCAGTATCCTGCGCTTGACTTCCTCTCCGAATCCTTCGGACCTTGACGCCGAATATAAATCGCTTATATCCTTTACCGTTTTGCGGGTACGATGTCCGAAGCGTATACCGTCATAGCGTGAAAGATTAGAGCTGGCCTCCGCGGAGGAGATTATATAGTATGAGGAAAGCGCGTATTTTAGGGAGGGAAGCGATATCCTCTCGATGCGATAACCGAGATTTTCAAATACGGACAGAGCCGTAAGTATACAGCTTCTGACTTCATCCGATATCCCGGGTCCAAAATATTCGTCAGCTATACCGATAATAGGTCCGTTTGGCGTTCGGGGTGCGTTTAAGCGCAGATTATCCGGTACGGAAGCAGCGTCTGACGGATCGTGACCGTAAATAATGGGTAATATTTCGTATATGTCACGAGCCGTCGTTGCCAAAGGTCCTATGCGGTCAAGTGAGGAGGCAAAGGCGGTAAGGCCAAAGCGCGATAACGCTCCGTAAGTGGGGCACAGTCCAACTATTCCGCAGTAAGCGGCAGGCAGACGCACCGAACCTCCGGTGTCGCTTCCAATGGAAAACATTGCTTCTCTTGCGAAAACAGAGGCGGCTGAGCCTCCGGAGCTTCCCCCCGGTGTGCGTGCTTTATCTATTGGATTTACTGTAGTAAAGAAGGCTGAATTTTCGGTGCTGTTGCCCATGCCGAATTCATCCAGATTGGTTTTCCCGAGCATTATCGCTCCGCTTTCCTTCAGCTTTTTATATACGGTAGCGCTGAAAGGAGGGACAAAGCTTTCCAGCATATGTGAGGCGCAGGTCGTCCTTATTCCGGCGGTACAAATATTGTCTTTAACGGACATAGGGATACCGTCTATGACTGATAACTCCTCTCCTGCCGCCCGGCGACGGTCGGATTCTTCGGCGTTCTTTATTGCGTTTTCACGCCACACTGTTATAAAAGCCCGCAGCTCGGGTTCAATGGAACTTATTCTTTTAAGGCATTCCTCGGTTATTTCCTTAGAGGATATTTCCCGATTTTTAAGTAATTCTGACAGAGAGGTCAATGTGAGCTTGCTTAATTCAGTTATCATCGCTTATTATTTTCGGAACGGCTATAAAACCGTCGGATACAAAAGATGAGTTATTTAATATTACAGAGCGCTCAGGCGAAGGCAGCGCGATATCAACGCGCAGACAGGAAAGGGCTACCGTCTGCGGCAGCTCCTCGGGGCTTCCGTCAAGCTCCATAAGCGTCGAGGCGTATTCCATGGTTTCCTGAAGCTGCGCGTAAAGAGCTTTTGTATCGCAGCCGTCAAGTGAAAGGGAAGCGAGCCGCGCGAGCTTTGTGATGTTTATTTTTTCCGTCATTATTGAAAACCTCTTGGATATTTCGAATTTCCGATAATTATATTTATATTATAAATAATGCTTTTCAATTTGTCAAGTAGTAAAATAAAAAGGTATATGACAACCTACAAAAAGCTATAAGGGGGAACTTTTTTCAAAAAAGTTCCCCCTTATGATCCCTTAAAAACTTTACTGAAATTCCTTTAAGAAAAGTTTTTGGGAAGTTTCTTAAGCTCTTAACTCAGTCCCTCTTAAGGAAAATAATAATTTTACACTTTTTCAGATATCATATTTGGAAAGTATCTCGCTTGGGGTCTTGGACATAAGTCCGAGAATAGGAAGACATCCGCAGAACAGACATACAGCGTAGAGAATAATGAGCAGAGCAAGCGCGAGCCATCCGGGATAGTACAGTATCGTACTCATCAGAGGCGAGGAGCCGAGCCACACGAAAAGTATGCCGCTTGAGACAGCAAAGCCTATAAATACGGTAAGGGTAGTCAATACAAACGACTCAACTAAGAAACGGAAGAGAATATTTGATCTCGATACACCGATGGCGCGGTAAATACCGATTTCCTTTACCCTGTTCATAAGTGAGGAACGCATTATAAAGAACATGCACAGCGACATTATTACTAAGAAAACGAGCATAAACAGCAAGCTGTTTAAAATACCCACTCTGTCAAATTTTATCAGCTCATCGAATATTGAGGTTGGGGTAATAACATTTGAGTCGTACGGATTGTTTTGCTGCTGCATATCCGAGAACTCAGACATTAAGTAATTTTCGGTCGCTTCCGTGTCGTTTGAATAAACGAGCATGAATCTGCCCATTCTCTGACTGTCGTAATCGTTTACGTCACTGTTATTTACGTAATAGTATCCTGAGGCGGTTATGTCCGTTGTACCGCAGGAATATGCAAGCGAATTAAAGTCCTGGTCGCCAAGCAGATAGAGACACTGGTCAATGTAGCTATAGCTTGAGTTATAAAACTCTTCTTTATATGCTGTAAAAACATTATTATAAGTGACTTCTGCATTAGGTATAGCGGACATGCTCAGTTCGGGGATTGTAGGGAATTTTCCGTAAACTTTTTTGTACTCGAGCGCGCGGAGATATTCTTGATCCTCTATAAAACGAAGCTTGGCGCAATCCTCTCCTTTTTGGTTTATAAGCCAAAGGTCGATATCGTCCTGTCGGAAAGCGTACAGCTGGTCAAGGTACTGGTCTAAATAAGCGTAATATCCGTCGATATATTCATAGTATCCCGCGTTGTACATATTCGTAACGACCGTGTTGAATTCCTGGGAGCCCTCGTCCAAATATGGGTATCTTTCCGCCGCCTCGCTGACGCACACGCTCCAGAAGTCGTATTCGGGGAGCGTTATACCGTTATATTCGCACCAATTCTCGTATCCGTCGATCTCCTTTACGACTTGGCTGACAGTAAAGGACATACCGTGTATTTTTACTGTATCGCCTACGGAAGGGTATTTCATATTTTTATCAAGATACATATCGTCGCGCAGCATAAGGATGGTCTCGCCGTTGTTTACGCTGAGATTTATCCTGTCCGCGGTATCGGCTTTTGTCGGCATTGTGCCCAATATATATTCCGCCATGGTCCTTTCGGTGAGGAAGACGGAATTTTCGTTGCTTTCAACTATTCCGGCAATACGTATATATTTTCCGGAAATATTGAAGTTTGAGGAAATAAGTCCGATCAGATCCTTGTATTCTTTTATATATCCGAGATTTGATGTCTTGAGGATATTGTCGGCGACAACCGTGGTTATCAGTATTTCTTCCGTGCCGAGTTCGGTGTTTTTCCCGACCACGAGAGGAAGCCCCTGCGCAAGAGACATATCAACAAAGGTTACCGGTGAGGTAAGAAAGTCTCCTGAATAAAAGCTGTTATTATTGAAGGTCTCGAAATTACCGGAAATGAAGCGCAGATTATACAGGGAAACCGGGGAGGAGACATTTATTCTTGTATATTCTATTCCGTTTGTACCCTTTGCGGCGGCAAGTCTGTCCGCGACAGAGGCGTTCGGGATATAGACGTAAAAAACGTTATGGTTATAGGAATCGTTTATTTCCGCGTAATCACGGAAGGCGGTCGCGTTAGTTGCGCACATTATAACCAGAACTATGGAAAAGAAAAACATGCATACCCGCATCAAAGCGGCTCTTTTTTTCTTATTTTTGCTGAAATTTGCTCTGTAGCCGCTTTTAAGAGAGGAAACGAATGTGAACAGTCTCCCGTAGTTTTTGCCGTTTATAGGCGTAAGCTCGGTCATATCATGACTGTCCGAGGATCCGGAGCCCGCCTGTACGTCCGAAAACACGCCTTCACGCAGCTTGACCTCACTTGCGGCGTCAAGTACCTGTACTTTCGGCGTATCTATGCGTATGTATAGTTTGCCGGAGCTGTTGACTATTTTAAGCTTTATCGGTTCTGAGGGCTTGTTTCCGTAAAACTCAAGGTTTACATCCTCGTTTGACAGCGTCTCTTTATCAAGCTCTCCTAAATAAATATCGTTTTTGCTTTTCGCGTGGTAACCGGAGGTATTGGTGTTTTCCCGTATATTTATTACCTGACCGTCGCTCAGTTCTATGACCTTATCGCAATAATAATCAACCAGATTAGCCTCGTGTGTAACGATAAGAACAAGATGATTTTCGGATATCTTTTTAAGCATGTTCATGATCATTATCGTGTTTGCCTCGTCGAGGTTGCCGGTAGGCTCATCGGCGAGAATTATCCGAGGACCTTTTACGATGGCGCGGGCAATGGCTATTCGCTGCTGCTGGCCTCCCGAGAGAGTATTCGGGTAACGGTATTTGTACTTTTCCATACCGACGCTGGTAAGCGCGGCGATAGTCCGTCTTTCTGTCTCATCCTTGTCGGCGACGCCGCATAAGCGCAGAGCGTCCGCGACGTTTTCAAAGTTATTTTCGAGAACATTAAGGTTGTAGTTCTGGAAAATGTAGCCTATATATTTATTGCGTATGACGTCTGTGTTTTCGGCGATATTTTCGCCGTCTATAAGTATGCTTCCGCTGTCGGTCCTGTCAAGGCCTCCGATGGCGTTGAGCAGAGTAGTCTTACCGCAGCCGCTCTTTCCGAAAACGGCGACCATGCCCTTGTCCGGGAGCTCGAGATTAATATCGTTTATGACATGTATCTCGTTTGAGCGGTTTTTGTTGTAGTATTTATTCAGAGCTTTTATATTGATCATTCCGCGCTTCCCCCTGTAAGTGATTTTTTGACGCTTTCTTTAAACAGTCTGCGTATCTGTTTGTGAGTGACGCGCATCGTAAGCAATATCACGCTTGCGAATATCAGCAGATACTGCCAGGCGTACAAATAGGTGAACATCGCGTTTACCGACGGTATGGTAAACATCCCGATGGCTATCAGTATTACGATGATGAATGCCGGGATAAGCGAAATAAACATGCGCACATACATACCGAGCTTTATTGTCTTTACCGGTATTCCCATCGATCTCATTATTGACATTTCGCCCTTGAAGGCGTTTATTACTCTTGATGAACACAGGTTTATGAAAAATGCGAGGAACAGTATGGCGACGACCCATATTATGGCTATAAATACCGCTCCTATGATGTCAACAAGCGTCTGCATGGGGTCGGGAGTGTAGGTGGTGTCTGCGGGTACCGCGATATATCCGTTATCGTTCAGCTTTTCCGCCGCTTCATTAGCCGCGCGTCTGCTGTCAAAGAACAGCGAGGCCTGACGGTATGATTGCGACATGTATTCCTCGGCAAGCTGACGCAGAAGCGAAGCGCTGATAATAATATCAGGATACAAACCGTAAAAATCTGAATTATATTCAAGCCTGTTATTAACTATATTTTCCTCGGATATGGTTGTGGTAAAGACAGTGGTCTTGGGACCCTCCCATTGGTTATAGTTATAGCTGTTGAAGGTTGCCTGAAATTCGGCGCTTACCGAGACGTCGGTCGCCTGAAATAAAAAGTTTCGGTAGTCTGAATTGTTTATGTACATTACCGGCTCGTCGGTGTCAAAGCTGACGGCATAGTTGCTGAAGTTTATGGTTCCAACGAATGACAACGGTAGGTTATCAATTGCTTTTATGCCGTTTGCGTTTATGGTAATAAGAGAGTTATAGGTGTTTGAAAAGGTGTTCATCGCCGTCAGAGTCATGAAGCCTTCGTTTGTAAGCAGCGCCTTAGGGGTCAGATTATTGTTGTAAAAATATTTTACTCCCACCACCTTAAGCTCTGTATTTCCGATTACCGCCTTTGTGTACTGCAGTTCATTTTTACCGTATGTTTTTTGATAGGATATGGGAATATAGAGCAGCGTTTCATTCGTGTTTTCAGGATATCTGCCGATATCGGGATTTCCGTAGTTTTCGCCGTACGTGGCTTTCAGCAGGATGGACTGATCCGTCTCCTCGATATAGTTATAGCTGCTGCCGCTCTGGTCAAGCATCTTATCAAAATGAAGATAGCTTTGCGCGCCGTATTCATTTGCTATGTTTTTCAGCGTATCCTCGGAAATCACCTCTCCGGTCCGGGTCGTGATAACGACGCGTCCGGGGATATTTGTAAACATATAACTTTCTTCAAATAATATACCGGCTTCACCGCTTGACGAGGTAACAAGAAAGATGGCAAGAGTGCTGAAAAGCATGAGCAGGCACAAGAAAAATGAAAGCTTTGGCTTTGCGCGAAAAATTGCGGCTCCCAGGGTAATACCGTTTGAAATATCCGTCAGACGGCGTTTCGAGGGGGAAAGCTTGATTTCGTTTTCTGGCTCATTCATTTGAACAGGCTCTGTTCTGGTTAACACATGGTCGCTCTCCACTGCGCCGTCGAATATCCTGATGTGACGTGTCGCGTATTTCTCTACCTGATCGAAGTTGTGCGTAACTACAATTAGCAGCTTGTCGCGCGAGACCTCCTTCAGGAGCTTGATTATTTCCGCTGATGTGACCGAGTCAAGGTTCCCCGTCGGTTCGTCGGCAAGAATTATTGGGCTGTCTTTGGCGAGAGCGCGCGCGATAACGGTACGCTGCTTCTGTCCTCCGGAGAGCTTACTGCCCTTATGGTGCAGGTGTGAGCCCATGCCTACGCGGTTTAAAAGCTCGAGCGCCCTTTTTCTCCGTTCGCGTTTATCGGGAATATGCATAAGCGCCAGCTCGACGTTTTGCAGAACGGTATAGCTTTCTATAATGTTGTAATCCTGAAAAATGAACGAGATGTATTTTTCCCGGTAATGCTCCCAGTCGGTCTGCGTATAATACGAGGTACTCTCTCCGTCTATTATCAGTTCGCCTTCCTCATATGTGTCCATACCGCTGATAACGTTGAGCAGAGTGGATTTTCCCGAACCGGATTTGCCTGTGACAGCGACGAACTCCCCGCGGTCAAACGAAAGGTTAACACCCCGTATACCCACGGCGACGTTACCTTCCGAAACATAAATCTTGCCTATGTCTTTTAAAGTAAGCAGAGCCATTGTTATGATCTTTTCCTTTCCAAATAGAGATTCAGTGTTAATTATGCCTGTTTTCAATAGTGATGTCGTGACGCACGTCGTTTGAATACGGTAGTCAATATTTATAATTTTTTCAGTGTGGTATAGAATCTCACACTGAAAATGTTGAATGACGGGGCTTAGCCCCTAATTAAATCATGCTATACGGCGCATCAAATGCTGCATTGATCTAATTATAAACGATAAATATGAATATTTCTACACCGTAATACTTGTACAAAGTTACCGTTAATAAAGTCGCAGAAATTAAAAAAAGGTTTCATCATAAAAAATATTTTATGTCCTTTTAATAGTACATATTGTTTTATATAATATACTTACATAAAAAACGCGTTTTGGCAAGAGAAAGGAACGATAATTTAAATGTCGATTATCGGGATCGGATTCATGGTTATAAGCATATTAAGAAACAGAAGCTCGTATGAGTTCCCGCTTTCTCAAAGCGAGATTTCTATGATTCTTGAAAAAGAAAAGGGCCTCAGGGCCGACAGAAGAACTCTGCGAAGAATCCTCGATGAGCTCGTGAAATGTGAAACCGGTGTCAAAAGCAGACAGCTCAAGGGAAGGATAGGCGAGCCGCGAATCGGGTGGTATTTAGAGAGTGGATACAGTGTAAAAGAGGTTATGTTCCTGACAGAGAGCTTGTATTTCGATCCGTATATAGATAACAGCGCTCGGGAAATACTGCTTGAAAAGCTGTCTCAGGATATAGGCGTGAGCAAAATACATAAGGGTATAGTGAATACGGGTTGGAGAAAGGACAGTGAAGAAAACGAGACGATACTCAGCTTGGTAGACAAGGCTGTCACAGAGCACAATATGCTGACATTTTCACTTAAGCTTATAAAACGGGGCGGAAGCGTACAGCTTGAAAGGGATGAGTGCGGACGTGTAAGAGAATATCTTGTCCGCCCTTTCTCGACGGTACTGTGCGGAGGGAAATATTATCTGCTCGGTGCTCTCGGCGACAGGGAGTCGGTAAACTATTATCCTTTTGACAGAATGTACGGGGTAGCGCTTTCCGGGGTTTTTTACCGCGCGTGCCCCATAAATCGTGCGGATTTCTACCCTGTAAACGAAGCGGAGGCGGCAAGGCCTTCGTGTGTCGGCGGTAGAGAAGAGATTACAGTCAGGGCTGACATATCGGCGTTGCCTTCTCTGTTTTCTGACTTCCCGGACGCTGAAGAGCTCAGACATTAAGTGGGAAAAAGCGAAATAAGATTTGTATGCAATTTGAATTCGGCCAAGCATTATCTTTTGCAGTTCGGGGGAGCGCTCGAGGTGCTTTCTCCGGCACGTTTAAGACGCGCGGTTTATGAGGAAGTAAAGGTAATGCAGGAGAGCTATCGCGCGATGCGTGGCAGATCGAACGATGCGAAAAATGCTTAGACTTTTTGGAAAGGCTTCTCTTACAAACTCATAGAGTTTGCTATGTTCTGAAAATTTTCTGTATCGAGAAGCCGGCTGAGCGACGGATTGACGAAGCATCTCGGATGGAGCGACAGAGGTAAAATACTCTGCGGCGGAGTTATGGCCGTCGGCGATATCCGTGACAGAGAAGAGCTGACAAAAGCATATGAGTTAGGCAAGTTGATCTGAATATACATTAAGACAATAACAGCCGAGGGATGCTTTATTAACCCTTTTGAAATAGTGGGTTTTCCTAAAAAGCTTTAAGGGGCTGCCTCATTTGCTCTAAAATTTGCATTTGAGACAGCCCCTATATTTGCTTCAGACTTTCTGGGAATCCTGAAAACCCCATTTTGAAAAAGGGATTCTGAAAATACTCACTTAAGCTGCGCTATTGCGGTCTCGGTAGCGGAGAGCATATTCCGATACTTTGCGAGCTTTTCCTTTTCTCCCGCAATCACATTGGCGGGAGCTTTGGAAACAAAGCCCTCATTTGACAGCTTGCGCTCGATGCGTTCAATTTCAGACACAAGCTTTTCCCTTTCCTTATTCAGCCGCGCGAGCTCCTTTTCGGTATCGATAACCTCAGAAAGCGGGATATACAGCGTACAGCCCTCGGACACTATACGGACCGCGTTCTCCATCTCCCCGGACTCAGCTATTTCAACGGAGGAGGCGGAGGCAAGGCGTTCAAAGAAAACGCCGCATCTGTCGCTGAAGCTTTCCATGTCCTGAGTTACTATCAAAAGCTTCGCCTTCTTTGACGGAGGTACGTTCATCTCAGCGCGGCGGTTGCGTATCGCTCTGATACAGCCGATTATCTTTCCCATCGCCGCTTCCTCGGCGGGGAACTCAAGCGCGGGGTCATATTCCGGCCACTCCGATATAACTATACTCTCTCCGTTATGCGGAAGCGTCTGCCATACCTCCTCGGTAATAAACGGCATATAGGGGTGCAGCAGCTTCATTGTCTGACTGAAGACATACGAGATAACCTTCATCGCGGTTCTGTCGCCGCCGCTGAGGCGTGACTTTACAAGCTCGATATACCAATCGCAGAACACATCCCAGATAAAATCGTACAGCTTCGCCAGCGCGACGCCAAGCTCGTAGCTGTCGAGGTTGTCTGTTACCTCCCTGACGAGGCGGTTATACCGAGAAATTATCCACTTGTCCTCGGGGGTAAGCTCAGAGAGCGCGGGAAGACCGAACCCGGTATCCTCGTCAAGCTTCATAAGCACGAAACGCGCGGCGTTCCATATCTTATTGTTGAAGTTTCTGGCCGCCTCTATTTTCTCGTCGGAGAAACGCATATCGTTTCCGGGCGAGTTGCCGGTCGCGAGCGCAAATCTCAGCGCGTCCGCTCCGTACTTCTGAATAATTTCCAGCGGGTCTATACCGTTCCCGAGAGACTTGGACATCTTTCTGCCCTGAGCGTCCCGGACAAGACCGTGAATGAAAACAGTCTTAAACGGCTCCTTTCCCATATGCTCCATGCCGGAGAATATCATTCTCGCGACCCAGAAAAAGATTATATCGTATCCGGTTACAAGCACGCTTGTCGGATAGTAATAGTCAAGCTGCTCGGTTTTTTCGGGCCAGCCGAGCGTGGAAAACGGCCACAGCGCCGAGGAAAACCAAGTGTCAAGCACGTCCTCATCCTGCTTGACGTGTCCGCCGCACTTGGGGCAGACGGTTATATCCTCTTTGGAAACCGTCATCTCTCCGCACTTATCGCAGTAAAACGCCGGTATTCTGTGTCCCCACCAGAGCTGTCTTGATATACACCAGTCTAAAACGTTTTCCATCCAGTTTATATATATCTTGGAGAAGCGCTCAGGTTCAAACTTTACCGTTCCGTTTTTGACCACCTCAAGCGCCGGCCCGGCAAGCGGCTTCATCTTAACGAACCACTGGTCGGAGGTCATCGGCTCAACCGTCGTCTTACAGCGGTAGCAGGTTCCGACGTTATGGACGTGTTCCTCTACCTTTACCAGATAGCCCTGCGCTTCAAGGTCGGCAACCATCTGCTTTCTTGCCTCGTAACGGTCAAGTCCCTTATATTTTCCGGGATAGCTGACGGCCGCGTCATCGGTAAGGACCTTTATCTGCTCAAGTCCGTGGCGCTTACCGACCTCGAAGTCGTTCGGGTCGTGCGCGGGGGTTATCTTAACGCATCCTGTACCGAAGTCCTTTTCGACATACTCATCCGCAATTACCGGTATCTCTCTGTCAGCAAGCGGGAGGATGAGCGTCTTTCCCACTATATCCTTATATCGCTCGTCGTCGGGATGAACGGCTACCGCGGTATCGCCGAGCATTGTCTCAGGACGGGTGGTCGCAACCGTGACATATCCGCTTCCGTCGCTCAGCGGGTATCTGATATGCCAGAAATGTCCTTTTTGCTCCTCGTATTCCACCTCTGCGTCGGAAAGTGCGGTGCGGCAGTGCGGACACCAGTTTATTATACGGTTTCCGCGGTAGATAAGTCCCTTTTCATAAAGGTTTACAAATACCTCTCTGACCGCTTTTGAGCAGCCCTCGTCCATTGTAAAGCGTTCGCGGCTCCAATCACAGGAGGAACCGAGCTTTTTAAGCTGGTTAACGATCCTTGAACCGAATTTTTCCTTCCACGCCCATACCCTCTCAACAAATTTTTCTCTCCCCAGATCGTATCTGGTAAGCCCTTCGTTCTCCCTTAAGCTCTCCTCGACCTTTATCTGAGTGGCTATTCCCGCGTGATCGGTGCCGGGTATCCAGAGAGTCGAATATCCCTGCATCCTCTTGTATCGTATCAGTATGTCCTGTAAGGTTTCATCAAGCGCGTGCCCCATATGGAGCTGTCCTGTGACGTTCGGGGGCGGTATGACTATTGTAAAGGGCGCTTTGCCTTTCTTTATATCGTTTTTTGTATCCGGCGTAAAGTACCCCTTTTCACACCACAGAGAGTAGAGCTTATCCTCGGTCTCAGCCGGATCGTAGGTTTTTGCAAGTTCCTTTTTCATTTTTTGATCATTCCTTTCTCTCGCCTTGCAATGGCGCATTTTCAGCGGACAGAACGCCGCTTTTTCGGAACATAAAAAAATCCGTCCCGAAAGCTCTCGGGACGGACGAAAATATTTCGCACGCGGTACCACCCGGTTTCGCCGCAGGGCGGCGCACCTCAAACGTTTTTAACGCTGACGCTCCAGCGGAACCGACTCCGCGGCGACCTTCTCCGATCCGTTTACGCAAAGCTTTCAGCCGACGACTCTGCTCTCTGAAATTAACGTATACCGGGTACTCCTCCGCATCACTGCCGTTCGTATATGCATATATTATATCCGTTTTTTTCTGATTTGTCAAGAGCAATTTTATCCTTAAAATCGGTTTTTATCGCTGTATACGTTTAATTAGAAGAGTAATATATGTTAATTTTTTGTGAATGCGGTTTTGTGGATTCCTTCTGTGGTAATCCTTGATCCACTTGAGTTCTTCCTTGGTACCGTCGTACTTCTCATGTGGAAACAGCGTTTATTTGTGGTATAATGTTTCATGAAGTGATTGTGTCCTTTCTGTTGAGATCAGTTTGCGGTATTTCAGTCACTTTCAGTCTTACTTCTATTGTAACACTGCAACACAAAAATTAAAATTTTAAACAGGACTTGACATTTAGTATTGAAATGTGTATAATTATAAAATGTAGTATGTTCATAAGATTATGAGAGGAGGAGAATTATGCTTGAGGCGCTTTGGTGTATTCTGATAGGATATGCTCTGGGCGGGATCAATCCGTCATACATAATCGCGAGGATACGCGGCTTTGATATACGTAAAAGAGGCTCAGGCAACGCCGGCGCGTCAAACGCGCTTATGGTAATGGGTAAGGCGGTAGGAATTTTCAGTGCTCTTTTTGATATAGCTAAGGCTTATTTTGCCGTGTACATAGCAAGGCGGTTGTTTCCGGGGCTTGAGGTCGCGGGGGCGATATCAGGTTCCGCTTGTATTATCGGTCATATTCTGCCAGTTATAATGAAATTCAGAGGAGGAAAGGGACTGGCATGTCTGGGCGGTGTGATTCTCAGCTTTGATTACAGGGTCTTCCTTGTTATGCTTACGGTTGAGCTTATTATTGTGCTGGCTGTGGACTATATCTGCGTTGTGCCGATTACCGCTGCCGTCGCGTATCCCTTTGTACACGGTATAATGATCTCCTTGCTCGGAGGCCTGATCTTCATATTGCCGTGCTGTCTGATACTCTTTAAGCATATTGAGAATATAAAACGTATACGTAACGGTACAGAAGCGCATCTGAGCTTCCTTTGGAAAAGAAATGAGGAGATAGAACGCTTAAAGCAGAACAGAGGAGATAAGGACTGAAATAAAATGGGGAACTTTTTCGTAAAGTTCCCCATTTTTATGACCATTCCTTTCTTACGCCAAATCAGCGTTTTGTGCGGTTAAATCGGTGCCGTGCTTTTGGCGCCGAAGGCGCGATAAGACCGGCGTGAAGTCACGCTTATCCCCTTAAAATACTTTTATGAAGGGAATATGTATAATCGAATCAGAGTAACCCGGAAATCATATTCCTGAGAAAAACAGATTTTTATACTGACTATTTTGAAAACTGATTTGCCTTGCCGAGAAAGCTTTTAAGAAGCTCGCTTTGCGGGTTACTGAACAGATCCTCTGAAGTTCCGGTCTCCTCGATTACGCCGTTTGCCATAAATATGATGCGGTCGGCGACATTTCTGGCGAATTCCATTTCGTGAGTAACGACGATCATAGTGGTATCTCCGGATTTAAGGGAACGTATCACGTTCAGAACCTCTCCGGTAAGCTCGGGGTCAAGCGCGCTGGTAGGCTCGTCAAAGCAGAGAATATCGGGAGTGAGTGAGAGAGCCCGCGCTATAGCCGCGCGCTGCTGCTGTCCTCCGGATAGCTGACAAGGGTAAAAGTCGGCTTTACTCGAAAGCCCGACCCGATCAAGCAGCACGCGCGCGTTTCGTTCGGTATCGACATTTATTTTTGCGCGCTTATCGCGGTAAACCGGCTTGCTTAGCCTGCCCTGCTTAAATTCGGATTTCAGCTCTGAGCGCTGCAGAAGCCGTGCGGCGAGCACGAGATTCTGCAGTACCGTGTATTGAGGGAAAAGATTAAACGACTGAAATACGAGACCGAAATGTAACCGACGCTGACGTATCTCACGTTCACTGAGTTTTTTTTCGTTTGAATCAAAGTATGGCTGCCCGTTGACAGTTATCACGCCTCCGTCCGGGATCTCAAGGTAATTCATACAGCGCAGAAGGGTTGTTTTACCGCTTCCGGATGATCCGATTATAGCGAGTACCTCTCCTTTTTCAAGAGTAAAGCTTATGCCCTTCAGAACCTCGGTGCTGCCGAAGCTCTTTGTGATATTTTTTACGTCAAGAATCGACATGGCTATCCTTTCGTTTGTGAAGGCAGATGAGACGGGTGCAATACATGTCTATATGCCCTGATTTGCTTTTTTAGAGTTTCGCTCATATTTTGTAGTAGCTTTGCTTCTTTTCAAGATAACCGAAAAGCAGTGTGAGAGCCCCGACAAAGACAAGATAAAACACCGCGGTATAGAACAGCGGCCAGATAATTGCTTTATCGGCAAAAAACTCCGCCTGTTTGGTTATTTCTATAACGGAGATCACACGGGCAAGAGCGGTATCCTTGACAAGGGTGATAATTTCGTTGCCCATAGGCGGGATTATACGCTTTATGACCTGCTGTAAAGTCACGTGGGTGAATATCTGGTAACGGGTCATGCCTAAAACAAGCCCTGCCTCGGTCTGACCGTGAGGTACCGCTTCGATTCCGGCGCGGTAGATCTCCGAAAAGTAACAGGCGTAATTGATCACGAACGCGACGAGCGCGGAAGGGAATCGGTCAAGAAAGGTAATTCCGAAAAAGCCGGGAACATAAAATACGATAAATATCTGAAGCATCAGCGGAACTCCGCGGACTATCCAAACGATCACCTTGAAAAAATACCGTATCGGCGTAAGCCGTGACATGGTTCCGAAGGAGATCAGCAGTCCGAGAGGGATCGCGAAAATCAGAGTAAGGATAAATAACTGACAGGTTACCGCAAATCCGGAAAGCAGCTCAAGTGTTACCTCGGTAAAGCTCATTATGTATTATCCTTAAGCGCCAGGACCTCTTCCGAAAGCGGAACGCCGTATTTCTCCGAAAGCTCCTCAAGCTTGCCGGATTTGACTATCGTTTCGAGTGCCTCGTTTACCTTGGCGGTAAAGGAGCTTCCCTTGCGGAAGCCGATACCGTAATCCTCAAGCGCGTCCTTGACTTCTATTGCCACTGCCGTATCCGTAAAATCGCCTTTTCCGCATTTGGAGTTTGCGAGAAGAACGTCGACCACTATAAAATCGACTCTTCCGGCTTTAAGCTCGGTGAAGGCGTCGTTCTGAGCGTCCTTTACCACTATATTTGAGGTAATGGTATTTGCGTATGCCTCGCCGGCGGAGCCGCCTTCCACGGCGCAGGTTTTGCCGCTTAACTGATCGACCGAGGTATAAAGAGGATTACCTTCAGCGTCAAGCTTTGTTACGATACACTGAAAATTGTTGGCGTAGGGGACGGAGAAATCAACTTTTTCACTTCTGGCGACTCCGTCGTCAGAGCTGTTTGAGGTGAATCCGTTCCAGAGGCAGTCTACCTTGCCGGCCTCAAGCTCCATGTACTTTTTTGACCAGGTAATGACCTGAAATTCCACCTTAACACCAAGCTCGTCTGCAACCATCTGAGCAAGCTCGGTATCAAAGCCGACAAAATTTCCGTTTTCGTCATTATAGTTCATTGGCTCGAACAGCGTGCATCCGACCACGAATTTTCCGTCCTTCTGGATATTTTCCCAGTCGTTTGCGGGATCGGGAGCAGAGCAGGAGGAAAGCGCCAGCATGCCAAAACACATTATAGCAGCCAGCAATACTGATAAAAGCTTTTTCATTTTCTGAAAACTCCTTTCTTGCTTATGGCAAGAATAAAAAATATTTACTCCGGCTTTTCGGGATACTGAACTCGTTATGGATGTCCCTGAAAAGTACGGGCAACTGATATTATAACAGATAAATTGGGATATGTCAAGTGATTGACAAATTAAAATCGCGTCAGCGGCAAATACTCAAATAAATGAAAATATCGGCCAACATGCCAAAGCGTTTTATCTTGCGTGCTGAAGTTAATGGTTGCTGTTGATAGGGGCTTTTTCTAGAATCCTTAATTCTGTAATATTTAAGAGGACTTTTTTGAAAAAAAGGTCCTCTTAACAACTTTCAAAAAACTTTCTTAATTAAAAACTGAAAGTCTTAATGACTTACAGGGCAAAACTCCACCTTGAGCTGCATGCCCATTCCCTCGGCAAGACGTATCAAAGTGCGCAAGGACGGGTTAGCGTTTCCCGTTTCCAGCTTGCTGATATCACCTTGAGCAATTCCGGTAAGCTCTGACAGCTCCTTTTGCGTTAATCCCGATGCCCGTCTTGCTTCGATTAATGTCTGTATAATCTTATCTGCTTCAAATGTGCGGATTGCTTCACTTTTCAATTCCAATGCTCTCCCAATCTATTTCATCTGCATCTACATAACCGCTGTTTTCCGCAGCTTCTATTCTCTTTGCTTCCTCCGGAGTCACCTTGGTAAAATCGGGATCCCAAGCAAGAACCAATTTTTTTATAAACTCATAAGCGAACAGCTTATCATCCTCCGGCAAAGCGTCCAGTAAGCGTGCTGCTTCGAGCGCAATATTTGACATAAAAGATTACCTCCTTATTTATATATATCTCCGCGATTTCCAATGTCAATCACAAAGATTACCATAACCGTTTCTTCGTTTACTACCAATATATAGGATTTATCCTATTTTGTCAATACCTTTTCTCAAAATTGTTTTTTCCCCAAGAACTTTTCTTACATTATAAAAACACCGGACCTTTGATCAAAAGTCCGGTGTTTTAATCATCTTTAGATTTTGTCAATAACTTTAAAATTTCATAAGCGCGTTGGCGTTCAAATGCATCTAAATTCTCTATTTTTTCATATAATTCAGACCACTGTGCTTTTTCATGCAAGACGATATTATTACCTAATATTAAATTTGCGTCTACTTCCAAAGCGTTTATTATTTTTATAAAAGTCAAAAGTTTAGGTAGCTTTTCACCTCGTTCAATTGCGCCAATATAGTTTAAACTTATTCCCGCTGCTTCTGCAAGTTTCGCGCGCTTCATTTTCTTCTCTTTGCGTATCTTTTTTATTTGTGAACCGATATAATTATTCATAATGATCTCCATGCCGCCGCAGGCGTATCTTTCACGCTAAACCCACCAATTTTTTTAAAACACTATTAGTATACATTAAAATATAAAAAAATGGAATAATCAAATTTATGTTACAATTTAATTGATTTTATTTTTTATCAATAAGTTAATCACCTTACGAATAGCATCCTTTTCATCCGCATCAAGTAATTTCAGGTTACTGCAAATGTCACCATCGTCATCATCTTTATTATAATCTGCATATAAATCCACAAATAAATCATCCATTTTTATTTGCAAAGTTTTAGCAAGCAATATCAGTTTTTTTAATGCAGGTATTCTACTGCCAATCTCAATATATGATATATAAACTTCGCTTAAACCAGTTTTTTCTGCTAACTCCGCTTGAGTCAAGCCCATGCGCATTCTATACAGCTTTATTTTTGTACCTAAAAATTTATATTCCATAATTACTCCTTGTTTGTACATCTATACATAAAGTATAGGTGATTTTTTACACGCTATCCATAAACAATAAGTAATACTCATATAACAATATGTTTAATTGTTCGAAATACACATCATTATGAAAGGAATTTTGAATTGTTGAAAGAATTATTGGTCTACGAACGAATATCCGAGGAAAATGCGGCGATGATTTTTGGTGACCCGAAATACACGGTCGTAAATAAAAACACACTTAAATTACAATTAGAAACACTGATAAAGTTTTACGGAGTGGAAGATTTCTATAGCAACGATCTCTCCCCGCTGACTCTCGAAGCCGGAAAAATACTCCGACGTCTACAAAAAAATAGCCGCTGATTAAACACTACCTCGTTCTTACTCCAAGAAGAGCAGCAAAAAGCAGCGGTTACACAGCGGACAGCGTAGTAATTATCAGAAAATGGGAATGCCAGAACAAATCGGCTTATATTCCTGACATCTATAAGTTCATGATAGCGCACTGCAAGTATGCCGTTTGCAGTGTATTGAACAAAAACAGCGACGCCTACTATACGAGGATGTATGCAGAAAAAATGCATCTGAAAATATTTAATGTAAATTAAAGGAGGAACTAAACAATGAAGAAAATACTTTATTCGATGGAATACAACGGAGGGGAGTTTGACATTCTGCTTAAGGAAG
>CALYAD010000030.1 GCA_944393415.1 uncultured Clostridia bacterium
CCGTCTCCGACTTCTCCGGACTTCAGCGGAACGCCGGGAGGTGCGCCGCGTTACTCCGAATTTTCAAAAAGCCTGAGGCGGAGATGAAACAACTCGCTTGATGAAATCCAACACACCCTTTAAGAAAACTTCTTTAGGAAGTTTTCTTAAAGCTTTATAAGGGTTTCTTACAGGAAAAAAATTCACAAAAAAAGCATTGACAATTCAAATGAAATAAGCTATAATAAACGCATAAAAAAAGGAGTTCTCTGAGAGAACAAAAGACCGCCGGGCATTGACAGAGTTCCCAGCTCTGCCAGTGTTCCGTTTCAGGTGAGGAAGCCACCCTACACGACCGAGCGAAAGCGCGGATCCCAGCGGCAAGAGAGAGTATACCATACAAGTCCCGGATTTTCAAGGGGATTTTGTAAATTTTCTCACCTGCCGACTCAGGTAACGGCTGCACGGTCAAGGTTTATACTTAACATACTATGGATATACTTCAGTCATGTACTTAAGCTTATACTTTGGTATTTAACCGCGTAGGGGAGAAAAAACAGTCATTCTGACTGTTTTTACCTTGCGCGGTATTTTGTTTTTGAAGAGGCTCATGACTACATAGGCTCCGGAAGAGGTACGGTAAACCGACCTGTGCGGTACCGTACCCGGAGAGCCGGCAGTCATTGTGCCTCTCGGCTCAGCTCATATATAATACTCAGGTTTTCCCAAGACAAAGCGGTAAACGCACCCGGGAGGCACGATCGGCACCGGAAAGCACGCACAGAGAGGAAGGAGGGGAAAAAGGGTTTTGAGCAGTCTTAACAAAATAAACTAAAGTATAGGAGGAAAGAAAAAATGACGCTCAGAAGAATGAAAAGAGAGGAATACAAGCTGTTTGTGGACTATTTATCGCAAACGGCGCGGAGTAAGCCGTACTGTCCGATATACGAAAAGGACATTGAAATTGACGGAGGGAGCTATACGCTGTTCATACAGCCGGGTGCGCATAACACAATCTGTTTGCTGTACGTTCTGTCTTCATCGCGCGCGGGCGGCGAGGGGGACTATCATTTGATTCTGAACAACACAGTCTTGGCGGGTTTTATGGAGACACTGTTATACCTCAGCCGAACCGTCCTCCTTCCGGAGGATGCATAATAAATTAATTATTCATTAATTATTCAGGGAACTTCTTTTGGGAAGTTCCTTTTTTCTCGGGCACTCTTTAAAATAATTCAGGGAACTTTTTGGAAAAAGTTCCCTGAGACCCTCAAAAACTTTTCCGGAGGGGATAAGTAATTGGATTTGAGTAAGCAAGATATTCCGTCGCCGTCTCCGACTTCTCCATACCTCAGCGGAACGCCGCGACGTGCATAGCGTTTCTCTGAGCTTTCAAAAAGCCGGAGGCGGAGATGAAACACCATGCCTGCTGAAATCAGAGATACACCTTTTTTAGAGAAATTTTTGGGAAGTTTCAGAAACCCTTTTTGAAAAAAGGGTTTCTGGAATAAATATTCCAAGGTGGTACTTTTGAGTACCACCTTGTTTTTGCAGCAAAGCCGCACCGATTTTAAAAATGAAAAATGAGGTCAAAAAAAGCGAAAAAGCCTTACAGGATAAGGCTTTTTCGCTTTGGTTGCATTTTTATTGAATAATCATGGTGGACCATCAAGGACTCGAACCTTGGACCTACCGGTTATGAGCCGGGTGCTCTAACCAACTGAGCTAATGGTCCTCATAAACGCGAATATTATTATACTACAATATTTCATTTTTGTCAATAGCTTTTTCTAATTTTTTCGGATAATTTTTTTACGGATATACTCAGAAACGACCTTGCTTCGGAAATTTACATTTCATAGTCGTCGGTTTTCAGTCTATTCACTATCTCAGCTTCAAATTCTTTGCTTGCGTCGATTATGAACATAATTTTTTTCTGATTGAAATTTATAGCCAAGCGGTACTGCTCTCCGCTTCTGTAATTGGAAGTGTAGTTATAGACCTTGTCAACTTTTCCGAATTGTTCCTCAAATTCCCTGAGCGAGCGCGCTCTGCTGTAAGCGTAGACAGAGGTCATATCAAAATGAGCCATTTCGACCTCTCTTTTACCGTTCACCCGCACGATACCGAAGCTCATGCTTTCTCCCGGGCGGTCTATATCGCTTATTGTATACTTATAATCAGTCAGGACGTAGCGCGAAGCCATCATTATACCCACCGCAAAGAAGATAAGCGCAGATAACTGGAACGGCATCCGGTATCCTATAAACTGACCCAGCGTGTACAGAACCGCGGTCAAAACGAAGCAGCCAAGCGTAACTATCGCCGCATTTCGCGGATTTTTTTTAGGATAATACGTCATTTTTGGGCATTTCCTTTCCTATGACAAGTAACGTTCTATTTCCGGCAGATTATTCCGGCCTCATCTTCGACCATCCAAAATGTCTATTACTAAAAACTCACCGTCTCAGCCGAAACCGTTTTCCCGTTTTCAACGGTAAATATCGCCCCCGAAGCCGAAATATTCCCCCGCGCGTACTCAAAACGCGCCGGAAGATGGAGCCTCAGCTTATCTATAACACGATCGCTTATTACTCCGAGTATCGAGTCGCGCGGACCGCACATACCGACGTCCGTGATAAACCCCGTTCCCTTAGGCAGTACCTGCGCGTCATTTGTCTGAACATGCGTGTGAGTTCCGAATACCACATTTATTTTTCCGTCAAAATATCTTGCTATAGCCGCCTTCTCCGACGTAGCCTCGGCGTGAATGTCCAGCACCGAAACATCGTACTCTCCCGCGGTCCTCAGGGCAGCTTCGACAGATGAAAACGCGTCTCCCGCCCCTTCCATATAAACGCTGCCAAGCACATTTATCACAAGCGCGCGAAAGCTACCGGTATCAACAACGGTGTAACCCCTGCCGGGAGAATCGCCCGGAAAGTTCACCGGCCTGACTATACGATCCGAATCGTCGAGGTAGGAATATACCGCCGGTATCCTGTAAACATGGTTTCCTGTTGTTATTACATCCGCCCCGGCGTCAAGCAGGGCGCTTGCCGAAGGCGGGTCGATCCCGTTACGCTCAGCCGAGTTTTCACCGTTGACAACTGTGAGGTCGATGCCGTGCTGTCTTTTAAACGTCCCGAGTCTTTGTGTCAGATAGCCTACGGCTTCCTTTCCGACAACGTCGCCCACAGTCAGAATCTTCATTACTTTTGCCCCCGTTTTACCCGTTTGAGGACGCTTTGCTAAAACGTCCCTATCATTAAAACCGCCCATCCGCTCCGAAATGGCGGCGAATGGGCGGATCGACTTATTTTGCGTAATCTACCGCGCGGCTTTCGCGTATGACATTGATCTTGATCTGTCCGGGGTACTCGAGACTCTCTTCTATCTTCTTGACGATATCCCGTGCCACGAGCACCATCTGCTCGTCGTTTACCTCCTCCGGCTTTACCATGATGCGGACCTCTCGTCCCGCCTGCACCGCGTAGGATTTTTCGACCCCGTCGAAGCTGTTCGCTATTTCCTCAAGCTTCTGAAGCCTCTTGATATAATTTTCAAGATTTTCGCGCCTTGCGCCCGGACGGGCCGCTGATATAGCGTCCGCCGCCTGAACGATAACCGCGATTATTGAATGCGGCTCCACGTCGTTATGGTGAGCCTCTATGGCGTGTATGACCTCCGGATTTTCCTTATACTTCTTGGCGATATCGACGCCGAGCTGCACATGCGAGCCCTCGACCTCGGCGGTCAGCGCCTTGCCAATGTCATGTAAAAGCCCCGCGCGCTTAGCTATCACGCTGTCAACGCCGAGCTCGTCTGCGATTATGCCGGAAAGGTACGCGACCTCCAGCGAATGGATAAGTACGTTCTGACCGTAGCTTGTACGGTATTTCAGTCTGCCGAGCAGCTTCACAAGCTCGGGATTTATAGCGTGTATACCTATTTCAAAGGTCGCGCGTTCACCCGCTTGTTTTATCTCATTCTCCACCTCGCGGCGCGCCTTCTCAACCGTTTCCTCGATACGGGTGGGATGTATGCGTCCGTCGGAGATCAGCTTTTCAAGCGTCATTCTTGCTATCTCGCGGCGAATGGGGTCAAAGCAGGAAACCGTTATCGCCTCCGGGGTGTCGTCTATTATCAGATCGACTCCGATCAGCTGCTCTATGGCGCGTATGTTCCTGCCCTCGCGTCCGATTATACGTCCCTTCATGTCGTCGCTCGGGAGCGAGACGGTTGAGACCGTAGTCTCGGAAACATGATCGGAAGCGCATCTTTGAATAGCGAGGGAAATGATATCCTTTGCCTTCTGGTCGGCCTCCTCCTTGAGTTTTGACTCGATTTCGATGATCTTGAGCGCGGCGTCATGCTGGACATCCGCCTCTATTTTCTCAAGCAGCTCCGCCTTGGCCTGCTCTACCGTACACCCGGATATTCGCTGCAGCTCCTCCATGTGTCGGTCAAGAACCTCCTGAATGCTGCTTTTCAGCTGATCAGCCTCCTTGAGCTTCTGGTTCAGCTGCTCGTTTTTGCGGTCGAGGTTTTCGCTTTTTTTATCCAAAGCCTCTTCTTTTGAAACTACTCTGTTTTCCTGACGGGATATTTCCGCTCGTCTTTCCTTGAGCTCTCGCTCGGCGTCGTTTTTATCCTTAAGTATTTGTTCCTTTGCTTCGAGAATGGCGGATTTTTTGGTCCTTTCGGCCTCCTTAACGGATTCCTCGACTATTCTCGCGGCTTCTATCTCAGCGGAACCGATTTTTGATTCCGCGTCCTTTTTACGCTGATTGTACCCAAGGATCCGACCGATGAAAAGACCAGCCCCGCCGAACACTATCAGGCAGATTAACGCCGTCAGTGTAATAACTGCAGGTGTTGGCATATTGATCTCCTTTTGTTGTAAACTCTGTAATAATAATTTATATAATAGTATAAAAACAATCATACAATTACATAAATCTTATTTTATACCCCTTTTACACGATTGTCAAGTACAATCAGCTAAAATTTAAAAATAGTTTATATATAAAATAGTACCAAAATTTTTAATTTTACCCCCGAAGCCAAAAAGCAAAATCCGCCTTAAGAACATTTTGTAAAAATAATTTGAAAAAAGCAATACCGCGCAGCGTTCACCGTCACACCGGTCAGGTTCTGAGAAAACAAAAAATATTCCGGGTTTTGCTATAACATTACAGAAAGCCTCCCCGAAGACGCTGAGCTTTCTCTTCGGGGAGGTCAATCAAGCTATAACGGTGTCGGAATACAGGCGCTCACAACTTCTGAAACGCTGAAAGCGTTTTTTCACTGTATCCTGATTTCAAAATCCCTGACGCCGGGCTTCAATGTGAAGTTTACAAGATAACATGTTTCATTGCCCTTCGGCTCTGTGGTTATCTCGGCGTCGCAAATGCTGCTGTCATAGAAAACCGTAGCCGCGTCGATTTTTACGCAGCCCTCCCCGAGCTCCGGCTTATAAAGCGATACCAGTCTCTCGACGATCTTACCCTCTCCCGTATAACCGAAGGAATCCCTCATCGTTATGCTGTCGTCGGTAAAGCTGAAAGCCCGGTTTATCGATTCCAGCCCATCCGCCTTGTACGCTCCGGCAAAATCAAAAGAGAACACACCGTTTTCATATTTCGTGTTCACGGCCTTTGCGTCCTTTGAGCAGTACTGGAAGGTATCGTTTATTATCGGAACGTTATGTCCCCTGGAGGAGCATTCGAGAATGGTATATCTCGTATCAGACGCAAAGTACTGACGCGTGTACGCTCCGGATCCCAGATCCATAATTATCTGATGACCGTTCTTCGCCACGATAAAGGTGCCTACGTCGTTGTGGTTGTGCAGCTCGGCGTTGCAGCCCCCCTTTGCCGCGAAGCCATAGAACGGCGTCCTCTTGACAAGCCACTCCGAGAAAGGCGCGTAGTACTCCGCGCTGACGTTATCGTCCGCGGGGTGCTCGTATATGTCCTCGTCAAACCAGGTAGCGGAACGCAGGTGCAGACACCACCTTCCGCAGCCGTCGTAGTTGTAGGAATAGGCCGGAGAGTAAACCAGCACGTCGTCCGGATACTCCTTCTTAAGATAGTGAACAAGTCCAAGGTGGTAGGAAAGCGAGCGCCCGCCGTCGGCAAAGCTTACGCTGGCTTTACCGCTGAGGTACATCTTCTGTATAAAGGCTGCGACGGTACGCACCTTTTTCAGCTTAAAGTAATCCACCTCTCCTCCGGTAAACGTCCTGATAAGGTCGGCGTACACCGTAAAGAAGCCGAAGCCGTAATGCCAGTAGCCGCAGCCCTCCATGCACATGCCGTCGTCGTTAAAGCCGGTCAGATATTTATCAATAGAGGCGTTGAAACGCGGCAAAAGTCCCTGCACCATCTCGGGATGCATATGCATTATCGCACCTGCCACGGAGCCCATGCAGACCGCCGTCCAGTTACTGGTGCCGTTCTCCCACCCGCCGTAGTTGTCCTTGGCGGTGAACGGTATCACTATCCTTCTGTCTATTTCCACTCTGATACGGTCGCGGATAAGACCCTCCAGACGTTCCCCGAGCAGCGTATAAATTTCACTCAGCGCAAAACCGGTCTCCGCGGCGAACAGGTCTATATGACAGTTGTTGTTTATCTCGAGCTTGGTCTGATGCGCCGGCAGACACCAGGTATACTCGTCGCAGATGGCGTATATCTCGTCCATAAGACGCACTATGTACTTTTCCTCCTCGGGGTATATCAGAGCAAGCAGCGCCGAGCAATTGAGCGCCTGACGGCGGGTAAAATACGTGCCCTCGTACACCGAGCGGTTTCCGGTGACTACAAAAAGCCGGAAATCACTGTATTTCAGCGCGTAGATCGGCACGTTCTCGCAGTGCTTTTCCCAGAGAGAAAAAAGCTCATCGCGGTATTTTTTGAAGCAGTCCTTTTCGCGAACCTCCTTCCAGAATTCGGGATCCATTCCTTTTCCAAGCAGATTCATGGTATTTTTCCTTTCATTATAAAATAAATTTTTTTATTTTTATATTACAGAAGTTTTTGGGAAGTTTCAGAAACACTTTTTCCCTTGGATTATAATAGTAAGTGCAACTGTAGAAAAAGAGAGGCAAAAAGGTGAAAAAGGATTGCAACTCACTGAAAAAACCTTTATAATGGTAAATGACGAGTAAACCAAGAAAGGAAAATCCAATG
>CALYAD010000031.1 GCA_944393415.1 uncultured Clostridia bacterium
AATCGGATGTGGATGCCATCGCTTCTCTTTTGAACAGGCGCCCACGTAAATCCCTGGGCTGGAGGTCTCCTGAAGAAGTTTTTTTCAAAAAATCTTTGCACTTGACTTGACAATTCGAGGAAAAAAGATCTTCACGCATAAATTTTATCCCATCCAGAGAAGCTTTTGGGAAGTTTACTCAAGCTTTTCCGTCCGAGCCGAAAAGACGGATTTTTTTCATGACCTCGTTCTTTATTTCCGAGACGCGGAGAGAACGGATATCAAGATAGGAAAGTCCGCTTTCAAGACCCTTTTTCATAGCGCGCGTTCCGGCAGCGCAGAGATCGGTGAAGATATTCACCTTGCTTATACCTTCTTTGATGGAGGTACGGAAATCGTCGTCAGTAAGCCCCGAACCACCGTGGAGCACGAGAGGAACGGAAACGGCGTCGTTGATCTCGGACAGCCGATTAAAGTCAAGCTTAGGCTTGCTTTTGTACGCGCCGTGCGCGGTCCCAATGGATACCGCCAGAGCGTCCACTCCGGTAGCGTTAAGGTATTCTGCCGCCTCGGAGACCTTTGTGTACATATCGCTTGCGTCGTTGTCCATAGCCGACGCCTCCCCGACATGACCTATTTCCCCCTCGACGGTAGCGCCGAACGCATGCGCTATTTTAACTATTTCCGCGGTATCGGTAATATTTTTGCTGTAGTCTCCCGCCGAACCGTCGAACATCACGCTGGAAAATCCGAGCTTCAGCGCCTCCATGCAGCGCTCAAACGTAAGTCCGTGGTCGTAATGCACCGCTACAGGCACACACGCGCGTTTCGCCGCCTCAATAACCGACGGCGCGATGAGCCGCAGCTCTCCATAAGGCAGAAGCACCTCGGCCGTACCTATTATAATCGGGGATAAAAGCTCCTCCGCCGCGGATATCGCGGCTTCGAGCATGTCCGTGTCTATAGTGTTGAAAAGTCCGACAGCGTATTTTTCTTTTCTTGCCTTCAAAAGAACGTCGTTTAAATTTACGAGCATGTTATGTACCGCGCCTTTGCGTAAAAGGCAGTCCTTCTTTGAAAATTATCTTTTTGGGGTAACGCCGTTTGCGTCCTATTCCTCGGTTGGTATGCGTATAATACGTTTATCTGTAAAACAGTCGGTCTCGTCCGTGCTGTGCGTGGAAAACTCCGAGATCACCGCGCCCTCCTCCCCGGCGGCGAACCAGTGGAGCGTTCCGGGCATTATCGTGAACTGCTGTCCGGGGCAAAGTACCGTTTCCGCAAAAACGGTAACGTTTGTTTTCGGCAGAGGGACATGTATATCCGCGGCTTTGGCGCTTTTGTCGGTATCAGTGTAAAGGTATACCTTCCCGTAACGGCAGCGGAAGGTCTCCTCCTTTCCCTCCATTCCGTTTGTCGGGACGTGGCGATGCTCCGGACAGACCTGATGCGGCAAAAGCACCATTTCCTTTGCGCAAACACGGTCGGTGTTTACGTATGTCACAAGCTGAAGTCCTACCTCGTCCACCATTCCCAGTCCGAATTCGGCTATCTCGATATTTGCCGCTTCTTTTGGTGTAAGAACTATTCCTGCTTTTTTGTAGTATTCCAGCGCCTTTTCGCGCTGCTTCAGTATATCTTCTTTTTTCATTTTTTCCCTTTCCGCTTTTTTTAATAAGCTTAGCAAACTCCAAAGAGATTGGCAAAAACTTTTACCTAAAATACTTGTTGACAGAGTGACGAGAGATAATTTATGAGGATGATTTAATTATAAAATTAACCCGAAACATCAAAAGCCGGCTATAGAGAAGTCTTTGCTCCGCTTTCTACAGAAAGCGGACGGCTATAGAGAAGTCTTTGCTCCGTTTTCTGCAGAAAACGGAAGCTCCTTTTTTTCGCTTCTTTTCAAAAGCTCAAATATGTAATCCTTTGACTGCATACCGCTTACAGAGTCCTCGGCGGCAAGGTTGCAGGCGGCGGCGCCGGACGCGAACTCAAGTATGTCGGAGTCCGAAAAACCGTTATAAATACCGTACAGGCAGCCGGCGCAGAAGGCGTCTCCCGCTCCGACCGTTCCTTTTATATAGCCTTCGGGGTGCTTTATAGAGGGTACTACGGTAAATTTACCTTCGCGGTTAAGGATGAAGCCGCCCTCCGGCGCGTGTATTATGACCCTCCGGCTCACGCCGAAGTCCATAATGGCCTCCGCGGTTTTTTGTATGTTATTTACGCTGAGCCAGCCGTTTTTTTCCCTCGGAGGAAGTCCCGAAACGCCGCACGCCTCTATCTCGTTCATAATTGCGTTGTCCGTATATTTCAGGGCGGGAACGACTTTTTCCCTGAAACGGCTTCCGGTACTGCTCACTACGTCTACGGAGGTCAGTATTCCCGCCTTTTGTACGCTTTTTAAAAATCGCGCCATAACCGTACCGTATTCGGGATCGGGCGCGTCGAAGCGGTCGAGCAGAAGTATGTAGCCTATATGAAGCATGCGGCAGGAAAGCGACGGAATATCTATATCCTCCGGTGAGAATTCACGGTTCGCGCCCCGGTGATGGAAAAAGGTACGCTCGCCCGTACCGGTAAGCGTCATTACGTCGCTGAAGCCCGTCGAGGCGGTATGCGATGTTTTTACCCCGCTTGTGTCAATTCCGTTTTTCTGAAGCTCGGATAGTACATACCTTCCCGCCTCGTCGTCACCGGTACGGCCGAGAGCGCTGAGTGAAAGCGTTCTGTCTATTTTGGCGAGATCTATCAGAGTATTCGGAACACAGCCGCCGACTGCCCGGGAGATAGATGAAATGTTTGTAAGCATTCCCTTTTCCGGGTATTCATCGATCAGCTTTACCGTGTCGGTAAGCAGGTTTCCCGCGACAGTAATGCCGTATTTTTCGCCGCGGATCAGACTGTCTACGGTCACTCCGAGAATTGAGGAAAGACGGACGAGCTGTGTGATCTCCGGATAACCCGCGCCGCGCTCCCATTTACTGACGGTTTTATTGCTTACATACAGCTTTTCCGCTAAAGCCGCCTGTGACAGCCCCTGTTTTTTTCTCAGTCTCGCTATGTTCGAGGCGATACTGATACCGGGAGTATTTTTTACCATGTGCCTGAACGTTCCTTTCCTTCGCAGAAGTCTTCGTTATGTCTTCATTATAACGTTATTTTATTTCAATGTCAACCTACTTTTAGTTTACCCGCACAGGCGAATACAACGATAAGCGTCTACGAAGAGTAGATAAACCGGAAGCCGGAAGGGGCAGAGTCAAAAGCATATGTGACATAACTTTCACGCTATCGTGCCCGATGAAATCGGACACAATCTTTTTAAAGAGAAGTTTAGAAAAAACTGTTTTCAACAATAAAACGGCCGCCTGCTATCGTCTGATAACGAGCGGTCGTTTATGTCTTTAATTACTGTGTGACCCTATGGATGAAGCATCATCCGACGGGCAGAGCTTTATTCCAGCTTTTATCAGTTGCCGCAGCCACAGCCCCTGCAGCATCCGTTGCAGCTGAGGAGAATAAGCGCGATAATGATTATCCAAAGGCACTTGTTATCCTCGAAGAAATCGCAAAAGCATCCCATATCCGGACATCCTCCTTCCACTTTGACCGGGCTTAGTTCGGGAGACGCTTTGGTGTGATGAGCAAAAAATAATTCTGACAGTTACTCTCACAACGGGAAAAATCTTCCCGTGCTTTGCGCACATCCTTTACTTTCGCACCTCTGATATAATGGTATGCCGCATGAATGCTTTTGGTGACGTGATTTCCTGACCGCAAAGGGCTTCGGGTATCTTTCACACAGACTGTAACCGGGATTTTTCCCGATTTTTCTGCTTTTCAGCGGGGAGTTTTTTTTAATTTCCCGCGATTTAAATTAAATAGGTCTTTAACAAAAATCAATATTTATTTCGGAGAAGGCTCGTTACCGCCGGCGTTAATCATCGTTTTTCTTTTCGCCGTTGGAAGCATCGCCGGGAGGAGTCAGATCCGGGTTTTCATGGGACGGCATATAAACGCTCTCGTTCTGATTATCCTGATCCGAATTATCCCTTTCGCTGCTTCCGTTTACGTTACCGTCCTGGTTCGGCGCGCCGTAATACCCGTTCTGAGGATTTCCGTAATACGGGTCGCCGTTTGGTCCGAAGCCCATCTGCTGAGCGTTTTGTTCCGCCTGTGTGTACGCTTTGAGCTTTATCCCGAAAATACATCCACGGATAAGTATAGTAATCATAATTGCATGGAGAATAACATCTATAACATTTATCATTCCTCCTGAAAATTCGTCTACAATAAATATCAGCGTATCTATACCGAATATAACTGTGATAACTATCATCCATACCGGATATTTCTTTGATAAAAAGAAGCACAGAAGATAAAAAGCGAGTATAGCTAAAGCAAATACCACAACCATTCCGAAGACGGCGCCGAACATTGGTTCCATCATCTCATAATCCGCACCCCAGTAATCTTTTATGTCAATATTGTTTTGGCTGTAAAATTCGTCAGGGTATCTGCCGGTCGCTAACGCCGCTCCGAGGACCAAAGAAAACGGTATATACGCGGAAAACAGAAAATATATATCCTGACCCAACGCGATCAGTATAATATTTATTAATGAAAAAGCAATTATGGCAAGCAGGTCGTAACGTGCGACTTTGTACTGTCGCTGAATATTGTAAAAGTCATTTTGCTGATTTTGGCTGTTAAAAAATCTGTTCATGTCAATCTCCCAAGCCTTTCTTTCGGTTTTATGTCGATGTTAAACAAAATTACCATGTTCAGTTTATCACAAATATTAAAAAAAGTCAACTGCAATATATTATTTTAATGGACACAATTTAAATAAACGGCAATATAAACAAAAAGTGTTTTGCGTTTTCGTATAATTTTTACAATGATGTTGTTGACATAACGCCGATTTTGGTTTATAATAATAATATTTGAAGAAAACAGATGTATAAGAAACGCCCGGAAATTCCGGGAAACGAAAGGATATGTGTTGAGATATGGTTAGGGAAGATCTTAGAAATATCGCGATAATCGCACACGTTGACCACGGAAAGACCACGCTTGTTGACGAGATGCTTAAGCAGGGCGGCGCGTACCGGGAGAACCAAACGACGTCCGAGCGGGTAATGGACAGCGGCGACCTTGAAAGGGAGCGGGGTATAACCATACTCGCCAAAAACACCTCTATCCGCTATAAGGATGTGAAAATAAACGTCATCGATACCCCCGGGCACGCCGATTTCGGAGGCGAGGTAGAAAGAATACTCAAAATGGTAAACGGAGTGCTTCTGCTGGTAGACGCGGCGGAGGGCCCGATGCCTCAGACAAGATTCGTGCTTGAAAGAGCGCTGGAGCTTGGACACCGCGTTATCGTCGTAATAAATAAAATCGACCGCCCGGACGCCCGCTTAGCGGAGGTTCAGGACGAGGTTCTGGAGCTGCTAATGGAGCTGGACGCGGACGATGAACAGCTTGACAGCCCCATGATCTTCTGCTCCGGACGCGCCGGTACCGCCACGCTTGACCCGGACGTTCCCGGAACCGACCTTGTCCCGCTTTTCGAGAAGATACTCGAATATATCCCGTCTCCCGAGGGAGACGCGGACGCCCCTCTTCAGCTTCTCGTTTCCTCAATAGACTATAACGATTTTGTCGGGCGTATCGGAATAGGCCGTATCGAGAGAGGGCGAATACGTCAGAATCAGGAAGTGGTTATTACAAACTACCATGACCGGGAAGCCCCTCCGGTTAAGACGAGAATAGTTTCCATGTATCAGTTTGAGGCGCTGCGCCGTGAACCCTGCACCGATGCGGCGGTAGGGGATATAATCTGCTTTTCCGGAGCGGAAAACATAACGATAGGCGATACCATCTGCTCTCCGCTCGCCCCCGAGCCGCTTCCCTTTGTAAAGATAAGCGAGCCGGTAATGGAAATGACCTTCTCGGTCAACGACGGTCCGTTTGCCGGCAGAGAGGGTAAGCTCGTTACCTCAAGACAGATACGCGCGCGTCTTTACCGCGAAACTCTTCGGGATGTTTCGCTTCGCGTGCGCGACGGTGAGTCCGCGGACAGCTTTCTTGTCGCCGGCAGAGGGGAGATGCACCTGTCCATACTGCTTGAGACGATGAGAAGAGAAGGCTACGAGCTTCTTGTAAGCGCCCCTCGGGTACTGTTTAAAACCGATGAAAACGGCGTGATGACCGAACCGGCGGAAAGAGTTACCATAGACGTGCCGGAAGGCTATATGGGAGCCGTTATGGAAAAGCTCGGCTCCCGTAAGGCGACGCTGATCGACATGGGCAATCACGGCTCCCGTATGAGGATAGAATATGTTATCCCCGCCCGCTGTCTTTTCGGCTACAGAACCGAGTTCCTGACCGACACGCGCGGAGAAGGCATTATAAACAGCGTGTTCGAGGGATATGTGCCTTATCAGGGCGAAATAAGCACACGGTTTACCGGCTCGCTCGTCGCCTCCGAGGAGGGTGAGGCGACGGCTTACGCGCTCTACAGCGTTCAGGACAGAGGCGATCTGTTTATCACAACCGGCGACTCGGTATATATGGGTATGATAGTCGGTGAAAACCCGAAAATGGGCGACATCTGCGTCAACGTCTGCAAGCAGAAGCATCTGACCGCTATCCGCTCCTCCGGCGCTGACGAGAAGCTCATTCTTACCCCGCCAAGAGAAATGGGACTGGAAAAGGCTATTGAGTTTATCGCCCCGGACGAGCTTGTCGAAATAACTCCAAAAAACATCCGTCTCCGCAAAAGAATTCTTGATACCCAGACAAGACTTAAAACCGAGGCTAAATACAAAAAACAGTAATTTTCTCAGGAACCCTTTTTGAAAAAAAGGGTTCCTTAACCTCCCAAAAATTTCTCTAAAAAAGGTGTATCTCTGATTTCAGCAGGCATGGTGTTTCATCTCCGCCTCCGGCTTTTTGTAAGCTCAGAGTAACGCGGCGCACGTCCCGGCGTTCCGCTGAGGTATGGAGAAGTCGGAGACGGGAACTTTTTTCTCAGGAACCCTTTTTGAAAAAAAGGGTTCCTTAACCTCCCCAAAAATTTCTCCGGAAAAGGTGTATCTCTGATTTCAGCAGGCATGATGTTTCATCTCCGCCTCCGGCTTCTTGAAAATTCAGAGTAACGCGGAGCACGTCGCGGCGTTCCGCTGAGGTATGGAGAAGTCGGAGACGGCGACGGAATATCTTGCTTACTCAAATCCAATTACTTATCCCCTCCGGAAAAGTTTTTGAGGGTCTCAGGGAACTTTTTTCCTTGGATTATAATAGTAAGTGCAACTGTAGAAAAAGAGAGGCAAAAAGGTGAAAAAGGATTGCAACTCACTGAAAAAACCTTTATAATGGTAAATGACGAGTAAACCAAGAAAGGAAAATCCAATG
>CALYAD010000032.1 GCA_944393415.1 uncultured Clostridia bacterium
TAACAAATGAGTTTTGGTTTAAGATATTGAAATAAAAGTTAGCAAATAATCTTGACAAAAGGAAAATATTGGTGTATAATAAGGGCACCTGTAGTTTTCATACGAAGCCGCGCCGCGAAGCGAAAGCAGAACGGCGCGGTTTTGTATTTAAGTGTTGACAAATAAAGGAGAAGGTAGTATAATGAGATTAAAGATATATAAGCGCGGGATGTTATTCTAAAGATTTTAATAGTTTCATTTGCTGCTGAAAGATGCACTAATTAAAATAGAAGAGGTCATAAAATGAATACATTGGAAGAAATCCAAAATTGGTATAAAATGAATTGCGATGGCGATTGGGAACATACTTATGGGGTAACTATAGAAACACTGGATAATCCGGGATGGGCAGTAAAAATAGAATTAACCGATACTTTATTGGAAGATATGGAATTCAAAGCTATAGAAAATGGAGATTCTGAAATAATGTTAAGTGTTATTGGGGATGGGGTGTATAATGATAACGTTTGGATAAAGTGTTATAAAGAAGATAGTGTTTGGACGGGAATGGGAAGTCCTGATAAGTTAGAGGAAATATTAAAAGTATTTCTGAAGTGGGCAAAGGAACAAACGGATACATCTCCTTGGGATGAGGAAGTACAAAAAATAGAAAATGAAATAAAAAACACAGATAACGTATGCGATAAAATACCATATCTTAGAAAGATATTTTGGGAACTAATAGATATACCGAACGAACATCCGAGAAAAAGAGAAATTCTTACTCTACTCAATAAATACTGGAATAGAGTAATTAAAGACGTGCCAGAGGACAAGTTAAACTAATAGAATAGTAAAGGCGAGTGGTGGTAAATTGCTAATGAGTCATGCGGAGGTTGATGAGATAAATGTGGAAACGCCGATATGGTGAGTGAATTATTAGAGCTTACTTGGGGAAGGAGATAAATGAAGGAATACGAAATTGCAAAACAAAGTGATGAGATGCTTATTACACGAAAAAAATATAATATTTTTTCTGCAATACAGTTAAGTGTGTGGGTAATTGTGATGTCTCTTCTTTTGGCCAATTTCGCTAGGCTCGGTATTAAAGAGCATATTATATTGGCGAGAATTATATTTATTGCTGATATAATATTCTGTGTATGGGGTATATATAGAGCCATTATGTATTGGCGGCATAGAAAGAAAGAAATCATCAAAATAACCAAAGAAGGCATCTATACGCTTGATTATGTCGAGAAAAATAAATATCATGAGAAGATATTGTTGTGGAAAGATATAGCTGATATCAAGATATTTATTTGTATTGGAGTAATCTATGGTAGGGATAAAGATGTCATGGTAGTTTCCCAAAATAGCATAGATGAAGATGAGACAAGAAAGTTTATACGTAAAGAGTTAGTATGGGGCGATGTGACTCATGCGTGTATCTTTGACGATACAAAAATATATTTGTTCGGTGATTATTTCGAGTTGAAGAATATTCAAGATATTGTTCAGACCTTCATTACTAAAAAGAAATAATATATGCCGAAGTACAGAATATATCAGAAAGTACGCGTATTATATGCGCAAGTATTAAATTAATTTCAACATTAGGAGGGATTAATGATTTGAAAATATATAAAGTAGAACATATATACGATAAGAGTTTGTATATTAATGTTGAGGGACATTTATTGGGATATTTTAGTTCAAAGACAGGAGCGGAGAAAACAGTTGAGTTTTTTAAACCTATAAAAGGATTTTGTGATTATCCTGATGGTTTTATAATAACCGAATTACCATTAAATTGTACGCGTAAACCAATATATTTGTATCAGATTTGGTATTACATACATGATAAAAACTATGATTATGAATACGGTAAATACCTAGATTTAAATTTGTATACAAATAAAAAGGAAGCTGTAAAAGTTAAAAGCAGATTTGAAAGATTAAATAAAGAGGAAATTAAGAAATGTCCACTTGAAATAGAATCAGGTATAAACAGATGGAAGCTGGATGAAAAAACAAAAGAGTGGCATGATGGTTTTGAGGTATATGTAGGAGGATAAGCTTGATTTTATATAGATTAAAAAGGTTATATATTTATGATGACTATAATTTAATGTATGCGGCGACTTTGGGATATTTTTCTGCATCAGAAAGTGCGACGAAAGCGGGTAAATATTATAGAACTTTACCGAATCACAATGAAGTTATGTTAATTATAGAAGAATGCGATATTAATGTTGAATTTGCGGAATCTTTGTATGAAGCATATTTTTTCATTAGTGATAAAGAGAGGCAATTTGAATATTATTCCGGTGAGCTTGGACTTTTTAGTAATAGAACTGAAGCGGAAGAATGTTTATCGGAATACAAATCAATAAACAAAAAATATATTTTCAAAAGTGAATTGAATTTAGAAACAGGCATCCATGAATATAAGATAAATGAAATAGACTCAGGGGATACTATGCAAAGTAAATGATGGTGTAAAATAAAGGAAATTATCAATAAAACTTTGGGTCCGGCGATAAATGATTATAATAAAAAGAAATAATATATGCCGAATAATGTATTAAAAGAAAAGATAAAAATGTGCAAAGCCGTACCCATGTTGGGTGCGGCTTTGCCGCAAAAGGATAGGAGGGAAGTGCCGACAGATACCGTGCGCTGAATGATTTTTAGAGCATAGGCTTGGTAATGGACAGGCTTTCAGGACTTTTGACCTAAAGTACTTAATGTTGCAAAAACAGTATGCGAAAAAATTGAACCATGTAAAATGTCAAATATACTTGACATTATCGGAATCGTGTGATATAATAATGTCAAATATATATGACATCAAATTATTATGGAGATCAAGATGAATCATAAAATGCGTGAGAAGCGGCAAGCCTGCGGATTGTCTCAGGCTGATCTTGCTAAGGCAATAGGCGTAGCGCGTCAAACCGTAAATATGGTTGAGAACGGAGAATATAACCCGACTCTGTCGTTATGCTTGAAAATCTGCCGTGCGCTCGGCTGTACGCTGGATGATTTATTTTGGGAGGAAAAATAATGTTTTACGATGAAAGAATTCACACGGGAAGAGGAAAGGCTTTCCGCAAGACCATGGTTTTTGCGACCGTTCTGTTTTTTCTGTATGCGGTTATTCATACGGTATACCAGCTTATCGCCATGCCGTCATTCAATCCGGTTTCAATCATGACCGAGAGTCTCTGCGCTTTAATTGGGCTTGGACTTATATTGTACGGAGAAATCGCCTTTGCCGGAAGTCAAGCCGATGAAAGGAAAGCCTATCAAAAAGACTGCTACTTTGCCAAGGCGTTTTATTACCTTCTTTATTCAGTCGCCGGCGCATACTGCGTCATAGCTCCGATCTATCTGCTTTCCGACAACACGGGTTATCCTCCGAACACTGTACTGTTCTTCATAGAGATTCCTTGCTGGCTTTTCCTGCTTTTACAGTTTAAGAAGGATGAAATACCGATCAATGCGGAGATCTTACTTGAGGACAAAAAGATTTATTGGACAAAGGTTTTGAAAAATATTCTGAAATTCGGCGGGGTCTGTGTCGGACTGACATGTTTCAGTTTTACTGTTACGCTGTTTTATCTGGTGGTATACCGTTCTGACGTGGGATTGTTTTCTCTTGCCGTTCTGCTTGCGATTTTGTTCGCGGGGTTACTGACATGGATCAGCCTGTCTCTTGAATATGCGCTGTTTTCTGTCGCGGAGCGTGTGAGTGAAAAGGCAAAGCAGAAAGGCACACTCTCTCCGATCACGATTATTTTTTTGTGGGTTGGAATAGGCGCCGGCATTGCAGCCGATATAGGCAGGATTATTATCTCAGCTGCCGGATATGAATTCAATTCCGCTGATATTGTTGTCGCTTTCAATTACATAGACAGAAGCATGGCTGTTATCGGAGGTTACTTCACCGGCTTGTTCCTTGTATATTTTTTGTCAGAGCTGCGTGCGCTGCCGGACAGAAAGCTCGTGAAAATCTTATCCGGAAATCTGCTTATTCGGGTAATCAACTACGTATACGGCGTTTTGTCCTCTATTATTTTTATGATTATGCTCGATATGTACGGCGGTAATCCGGAGGCGGAATATATATTTTATGTCAATTCATCGATGCTGTCCACAGCAATATCCGTTTTTTTCATGATCTTTTATGCGTGTCTGACAGGGTTGTGTTTCAAAATACTGTCCGGGTACACGCTTGCGGGAAAGTGGTATTGGGCTGTCCCGGTACTCACCTTTTTTATAAAAGCGATTGATCTCGTTCTGAACGGAATTATTATGATTGTGTATGACCGCACGGCTTTCTGGTTGCTGTCTGTCGTCGGTACGACTGCTATCGGCATTCTGTACTGTCTGGTATACAAGAAGATAAAGGAAAAGCCTCTGCTTTCGGCGGAGTAATTTAATCCGGGTTACTTTATAGTAATAAAATGTCTGATCCGGATCAGAGAGGCTTTATTATGATCCGTGAAAAAATGGCTGATGCAAATGCCGATAAAGGCAGATGCATCAGCCATTGAAGTTTTCGGTAATCAGTCTCCGCTGACGTACGGCATAAGCGCTACGGTACGTGCGCGCTTAATTGCTACGGTTACCTGGCGCTGATGTTTTGCGCAGGTACCGGAAACTCTGCGGGGGAGTATCTTTGCCGCGCGTTCGCTTACGCAGCACTTTTTAAGTCTGGAAATATCCTTATAGTCAATATATTTTATATTATCCGCGCAGAACTGACATACTTTTCTGCGCTTACCGCGGTTTACATTGCTGCTATTGCGTGTAGCCGTGGCTGTTTTAGCCGGAGCCGCCGCGGGAGCCTCTGCAACGGCTTCCGTCGTTTCGACTGCTTCCTCAGCGGTGGTTATTGCTTCGTTATCCATGGTTTATACATGTTTTCCGGTTATGTCGGAAAAACTTCTCCTTTCAAAAAATATATTCGGCGATCGCGCTGATCAGAACGGCAGATCGTCGTCGTTCGACATATCCTCAAATTGGGCAGACGCCGACGGAGAGGATGAAAACTGAGGAGCGGGTGTGTCAAAGCTGTCCTGAGCGGCAAATCCGCTTCCCTGGGTATTGGAATCGACGAAATAGGCCTCGTCGACAAGTACCTCGGTCGAGTAGCGCTTGGCACCCTGCTGGTCCGTCCAGCTTCTTGTCTGTATACTTCCGGTTACGCAGATCGCACTGCCCTTTTTGAAATAACGGGTGATAAAGTCGGCCTGGGCGCGCCAAGCCACAAGGGTTATGAAATCAACGTTGCTGTTCTGGTTTTGTCCGTCTGCGTTTTTGGAATAGCGTCGGTTAATGGCAATTGAAAATGTTGTTACACTTACGCCGTTAGGAGTCTGGCGCAGTTCCGGGGTAGCGGTAAGATGTCCCGCAAGCACTACCTTGTTTAGGTTGAGTGACGCCATTTCTATCCCTCCCCGTCGGTTACGCTTCGGTCCTCGTGACCATATAGCGCATAATACCCTCGGTTATACCGAAAATACGCTCCAGCTCGGACGGGAAATCCGTCGGGGAACTGAAGTTTACAAGTACATAATAGCCTTCGTTTTTATCGTTTATGGGATATGCCAGACGACGCTTTCCCCATTCGTTTACACCGGTGATCTCGGCGTGCTCGGAAATGAGCGCCGTAAACTTTTCAACTAAGGATTTTACGGCTGCTTCGCCTTCGCTCATATCAATGATAAAAAGAGCTTCATATGCGTTTTTCTTTGTCATTTTTTACACCTCCCTATGGACTTTGACCGCGAACATTCAGTCTGATTTTTCGCGGTAAGGAGAAAACGCGTATAACCGCGCCTTCTGATTTTAATATTTTATCAGATTTTTTCTGTTTTGTCAACTATTTCACAATTTATTTACAATATTCCCGTAAAGTTTTTAAGGTGATAGAAAAAATATGTAACGCGCATTTATTAAGCGATTTCCGGGTTTTGATACGGTTAGGTAAATCGGTATTAAGAAATCAGAATAAATTATAACAGCAAATTAACAAAAAAGCCTTGAATAAATATGTATTTGTGGTAAAATAATTCTAATGGTATCGGTAGCAATAAGCGGTGAGCTTTACGTTTCCGGCTCTTGGAGAAAGGATTTTGCCTGGTAATGAAACTGAACTACAAAAACACTGTGCTTGTCGGTCTCGCGTTTATGACTATATCGGCGTTCTGGCAGCTGTACAATAATGAAGTTCCGCTTATGCTTCAGGATCTTATCGGAGAGCAAAACCAGCTTCTGATAAATATAATTATGTCGCTTGACAATATATCCGCTTTATTCCTTTTGCCGCTTTTCGGAGCATTTTCGGATAAAACGAATACCAAACTGGGCAAGCGTATGCCGTATATAGTTGCGGGCACGATACTGGCGGTCGTCTTTATGATGGGCATGCCTGTGGCGTACGATGCCGGAAGCACAGTGCTTTTCTTTATAGCGGTAGCGGGCGTATTGCTTTCCACAAGTATTTATCGTTCTCCTGCGGTCGCGCTGATGCCGGATATAACACCAAAGCCCTTGCGTTCTCAGGGTAACGCGGTGATAAACCTCATGGGGGCCGTGGGACTCGTTTGCGTTCAGGTGCTTACCCCGGCTCTCAAGGGAAATAACAATTATTTGCTGCTGTTTTCCGTAATAGGCGCTTTTATTCTTATAAGTCTTGCCGTAATGGTGTTTACCGTAAAAGAAAATAAATGGGTCGCGCTGATGCCTCCTGATGTTGAGACGGAGGAGGAGCGAATGGAAAGAGAAAACCGCGGCGTACATTTAAAGGGAAGCGTAAGAAAAAGCCTTATTTTTCTGCTTGTAAGCGTATTTCTGTGGTATATGGCGTACAGCGCTATCGAAACAAACTATTCTCGTTACGCGAGCGAGATATGGGGGCTTGGAGAGGGAGAATATACCAAACCGATGCTTTTCGGAAGCATTGTCGCGCTTATAAGCTTCGTGCCTCTCGGGATAGTTTCAAAAAAGCTGGGACGAAGAAAAACCGTGTTTATAGGACTGTCGGTATTGCTTGCCGCAGTTGTGATTATAGCAATAATATCTTCTTATACACCGCTGCTGTATCTTATGTTTGCGCTTGTCGGTGTTTCCTGGGCGGCGATAAACGTCAACTCGTATCCGATGGTTGTGGAAATGAGCCGCGGAGCGGACGTAGGAAAATATACGGGATTATATTACACGTTTTCCATGGCGGCGCAGATTGCCACGCCTTTAGTAACCGGATTCCTGTTTGATATACTTCCGCATATAAAATTCAGAATTCTGTTTCCGTACGCGGCGTTGTTCCTGCTGATAGCCTTGATCACTATGATATTTGTCAAGCACGGAGACGCAAGCGCGGAGCCGGAAAGCACCGGAAACGCATGAATATAAGATCTGCTGCGATCAGAGGCCGATTACTGAGATAGTTTGAGGGCGGCGTGTCCGACCTGTACAGGGGCTTTCCAAGTAATATACATGACGTTATCGGATAAGATAATAAACTTGATCCATATAATAAAGGTAACAAACGAAAGGACGAGAATGTAATGAAAATTAAAAACTGGGGAACTTTGGCGGCTGTAGGAGCGGCGGGTGCTTATCTTGCGTCCATATGCCCGAGAATAAATAACAGACCGGATATTTCTTCGTTTGAGGGAAAGGTATTCGCTCACAGGGGAATGTTCGGTGGTCAGATAGCGGAAAACTCTATCGAGGCATTCGAAAAGGCGGTAGAGAACGGGTACGGTATTGAGCTTGACGTACAGCTGAGCTCGGACGGTCAGGCAGTGGTTTTTCACGACAGTTCACTGCTTCGTATGTACGGAGAGGCAAAGTCTGTAAGCGAACTTACCGCAAAGGAGCTTTCCGAGTACGGGATACCGACGCTGAGGGAGGCGCTGGTGGTTATAGACGGTAAGGTGCCGCTGATCGTTGAGCTTAAGGGCTACACAAGCGATGTGTCGGTATGCCCGATAGCCGCGGAGATACTGGACGAATATAAGGGAGAGTATTGCGTGGAGTCATTTAACCCGTATATCCTCAAATGGTATAAGGAATGCAGACCCGACGTGATCAGGGGACAGCTTGCCACATCGTTTATGAGAGAGGGTCCTCGGGCTCCGAAATATTTTCTGATAGAAAATCTCATGACTAATTTTATTACGAAACCGGACTTTATAGCTTATAACCATAAGTATCCGGGAAAGCTGTCAGTCGTTCTGTGCAGAAAGCTGTTTAATATTCCGGTAATCGCATGGACGGTTCAGACAGCGGGAGAATGGAGCAGATGCGCCGACAGATTTGATTCATATATCTGTGAGGGTCTTCCTAAAAAGCGTATAAAGAAATAAAAAGGCTTAAGAGGCCGAGTCCAAAACCACGCCTGATCAGAAGCCAAACATTTTCGGAGAAGCTTTGGAAAGATCGTAAGAAACCCTTTTAAAAAGGGTTTCTTACGGTAAAAAAAGCGTCTACGTGTGATTTTTAATATTTTGATCCGTTTCTCGGCTTTTTTGGGTGTAAAGGTATCCTTCCTTACATCTTCCGAGACGTTCAATAATTTTAAGGTCATACAGAATAAGCAGAACTATACCCGCAAGCTGCATGGAAATTCCGGCTGTCCTTGCGAGGTCGCGCGAAAAAAATAATTCGGGAAGCTCTTTGGGCAGAAATATCCGATAGTCGTCCGGGCAGGTCAGGGTTATGTCGTCGAAAAGCTGTGAGGGAATTATCTCGGCTTTCCTATACTCCTTCGGTCTGCGGCGTCTGGATTTTTTATTCTGAGGACTTCCCGATATTCTTAGCTCGGTAACTCCAACAGACAGCAGCCGAAGGTGAAAGCCCGGTACTGATAAATATGAGCGTATTTTGTATAGCTCCGGAAAGACGTCGTATAAGCTGCCTTTTCGGGGGCTTTTTCTTTTTGTCGACTCTCCGGTATGCGGGTCAGTGGTTATAATAAGCTTTTCCTTTATTATCGGATATACTACGGTCACCGTACCGGATGCGAGCAGCTTATCAAGCTTCCGCCTCAGACGCTCAAAGGCTTTCGTCTGTATCTCAAATACAGCGTCGCCGTATTCAGCGTCGCAGACAAATCCTCCGCGCCTTATCTCATGCATATCCGGATCCGGCTGAACGTAGTATTTCAGCGCGGAATGGAGACGATATTCCGAAAGCGTGCCTATTCCCTTGACGGCGGAAAGCTCGGAAGCGGCCCTGACCGCAAGCGCAAAAAGCTCGGTATCCATAATAGTTTGTTCTTCCTTATATAAAATTTTACGCGGCAGGTGCGACGCTTTTATCATTATATCATATATCGGTTAAAAAATAAAGAGTTTATTGTAAACGCATAAAAATGTGTCGTATTGGGCAAAATCGGAAGCAGAGAAAGGTTAAATCGATCGTAATATATCTGCATGTGGTTTGGAAAATCTGGAAAGATTTAATTGTATCTGACCGCGAAAACGTTACTGGTAGTAAGAAAGGATCAAATAAAAATATGAACAGAAGTAACGCTGAATATAAAAAATATGCTGACTCACACGCAAAGCCTTCGCCGATAGTAGCGAATTGTATCAAGGCTTTTTTTATAGGAGGGATCATATGCACCTTAGGGCAGCTGTTATTTTTAGTATACTCCGGACTCGGCATGGCGGAAAACAACGCTCGGGCGCTTGTTTCGGTATCTCTGATTTTTTTGGCGGTATTGCTTACGGGACTTGATCTGTTTGACAATATCGCGAAGGTCGGAGGCGCCGGAACATTGGTTCCGATAACCGGCTTTGCGAATGCCGTCGTCTCTCCGGCAATTGATACAAAGGCAGAGGGGTGGATACTCGGAGTAGGAGCAAAGCTCTTTACAATAGCCGGACCGGTCATTCTTTACGGAACGCTTGCCTCTGTAATTTACGGCGTTGTTTATTATATCGTAACGCTTGTTATGGGTATGATATGACTTTCAGAATTTTAAGCGCGGAAACGGAGTTTGACAAATGGGTAAAAAAACACTTAGATTTGAAAACGCGCCGGTGATATTCTCCTCGGCGTCGGTAGTGGGTAAAAAAGAAAAGGAGGGGCCGCTCTCCGATTATTTCGATATGCACGACCCAAGCGATAAATTCGGGCTTAAGACATTTGAGCAGGCGGAAAGCGAAATGCAGAGAACGGCGCTTAATCTCGCGCTCTCGAAGGCAAAGGCGAGACCGGAGGATATTGAAGCGGTATTCGCCGGCGATCTTATGAACCAATGCACAGGCAGCTCGTACGGTCTTGCCAGCTTCGGCATACCTTACTTCGGGCTTTACGGCGCGTGCTCGACCGCCGCTGAAGGCCTTATGCTTTCCGCGATGACCGTGGACCGAGGAGTTTTTTTGACAGCGGCTGCGGTATCCTCCTCTCATAACAGCTCGGCGGAAAGACAGTTCAGGTTTCCGCTTGAGTACGGCTCGCAGAGACCGCCTACGGCACAGTGGACGGCGACCGCCGCCGCGGCATTCCTCATAGGCAGAAAGGAGGACGGCAGAAAGGGCTGTGCCGCGATAACCGAGGCCTTGCCGGGAAGGATAGTCGATAAGGGCATAACCGACGCAAATAATATGGGAGCGGCGATGGCTCCTGCGGCGGCGGATACGCTTCTGCGTTATTTCATCGACGAGGGACATCTGCCGTCCGATTTCGATCTGATAGTTACCGGTGATTTGGGTCATGAGGGACATTCCATATGTAAAGAGCTTCTTTCCTCTGAGGGACTGGAGCTCGGGGATATATTCAGCGACTGCGGAATAATGCTCTATGACGCGAAGAAGCAGGACACGCACAGCGGAGGCTCCGGATGCGGCTGCAGCGCCTCGGTAACCGCGGGATATATAATGAAGGGTTTTGCGGACGGTAAATTTAAAAATGTGCTCCTGATAGGCACAGGGGCGCTTATGAGTCCGTCTTCGGTTCAGCAGGGACTGAGTATTGCGGGTATCGGGCATCTCGTTCACCTGACCTCCGTTTCGTGAGAACGGTTAAGCGCGTAGCGCCGTTCGGCGCAAAAGACGCGGGAAAGGAATAGGTTATTGATATGGAAATATTTACAGGTTTATTAAAGGCGTTTGTAGTGGGAGGCTTACTTTGTGTGATCGCCCAGATATTGATAGATAAAACAAAGCTTACTCCGGCAAGAATACTGGTTACCTATGTGGTGGCCGGGGTAGCTCTTACCGGCTTGGGAGTGTATCAGCCGTTAGTGGATTTTGCCGGAGCCGGAGCGACAGTGCCGCTGACCGGATTTGGGTATACGCTTGCGAAGGGCGTTGAAAAGGCCGTGACCGAAACAGGGCTGCTGGGAGCCATAACCGGAGGCCTGACCGCGACGGCGGCGGGTATCACGGCGGCCATGACATTCGGATTCATTGCGTCAGTCGTATTTCCTTCACGCCCAAAATAAAATAATCACAACTTAAAAGTAATCTAAATGATGTAAAAAACAGACCTCGATAATAATAGGTCTGTTTCTTTACATGCGCCGGAGTTTGAATAAAGGTTATTATGCCCAAAAATAAGTCTTGAGGTTAAGCAATATGCACAAAATGCAAATATTTCTTTGTTTAAGACGCCGAATATTTGTGTATATTAATTCTTTGTGTGCGTTTTAAATATGTCAATGTTTAAAAAATACATTGCTATAACAGATGATTAATGCTATAATATTAGCACATAAATATATTTTGCAAAGGAGTGCAATATATGAAAAAAGTCAGAATACTTGCTGTTGTTTTGGCAGTGCTGATGCTTCCTATCGGATTGCTGATCTCGTGTGAAACCAACCCTTCAGACGAACCGTCCGATAGCTCGTCGTTTACGACCAGTTCTGTGGAAACACAAGAGGTTTCAACCACTCCTCCCGATAACGACGGAACTCGGGATGGATATCTTATGTATTTCTCTTTTGACGAAGCCGACAGAGGAGATTTAAGGACCGATCTGCTTCCTTACGCTACATATTTTACTACGGCTGAAAAGGAAGGCTCCTTATACCTTATCGATGACAAGGGCGGAGTGGACGGCTCCGGAGCTCTTCTGATCCAGCGTTTAGACGCTCAGACGGACGCGTATGTGGAGCTTACGACCACGGGAATGCCGAGTCTTTCCGCGCAGCACACCGTTGAGTTTGATATAAAGGTCAGCGAAGGGCTTTTGGGAGACGGTATCAATCTCTACAGCCGCAAGAGCGTCAATAACGCCGCGTGCTCTGAGACCTTTGTCAGGATAACGGAGGACGGGGTTTATGACGGAGACGGAGCGCTTCTTTACGAGATAAACGGAGAAGAGTGGCTTCATGTCGCGATAGCCGTTGACGATGAAAATCTTACATATGATATATATGTAAACGGCGGCAAGCTTACTGCTTCCACCAAATTTACTAACGTGAGCTATCCCGCGTGGAGTGAGCAGAGACTTACCACGTACCGTATTTCCACAAATGCTACCACGGTTTCCGATGTATACGCTTACATTGATAATCTTTGTATCGTTGCGGGTCTTGATCCGAAGGAGCATGACGAGGCTAAAGACGATATAACCTATAAGGATACCTTTACGCAGGCTCTTCCCGCTTTCGAGACGACCAAGGAGGATACTCTCGCTCTGGTTGAGCAGCATGCTCTTACCGAAAAGAATCTTGCCAGCACGCTGTCCCTTTATAAGGTTGACAGAAACAATATGGCGGCGGAGGTCCCGCTGATGTATGACTATACCGTTGAGTCGGGCGGTACCTACGGCGGAGTTTTCGGCGGAAAGGTGTATGTCAACAGAGAAAACAGCGAAAACTATATCCAGTTTGTCGCCGATGTAAATCTGACCGTAAACGTCACGATCACGGGCTCGCTTCTTACAGGAACCTATACGATCGGGGGAACCGCAGAGGAGCCGGAGGCATGGATTACGCTTACGGACGGCGCGCTTGAGCGCGAATATTACGGCGTTCTTGAAGGCAGCTCGATAAATCTTTACTCCGATTTCAATCTTACACAGCTTGTCGGGGTATATGATCTGTATGAAAGTGAAATTCCCTTTAACAATATTCCGCTTGTCGTGGACGAGGAGAATTACTACGTTTATATTTATATCGACGACTACTTCGGCACGGTGGATTTTGTGATCCATACAGCGGACAGCAGTCTTGATTATCCCGATAACGCAGAGTATTCGTATGCCGATGGGGTTCTTACGATAACCGTCGGGGAAAATGCCTTTACCTACAATTATGACGGCACTAACCTTACCGCTGGCGAGGGCGAGGATCTGAAGACCTTTGAGGTTTATGTTGACGATTCCGCGTGGGAGCTCGGCGAGAATGAGGAATATGTCCTCAAATGGCAGAACTTTGCTACAGGAATCAATCAGCTTGATTTCTACGCGGACGTCGAGGAGGGAACCGGAGCCAACTGGACCAATATCAGATTTGATTACTATATTCCCACAAACGGTGTAAACTTTACCTTCCTTGTAATTGTTGATACAGGAAGCAGCGCGGAGGGTTGGTCATATTATTCGGCGACTATCAGCCACTCCACTGCCGGCTGGTACACCTTTGACAAGGTAATAACCTCAATGGGTGGATCAAGAACCCCGGATATGGAAAGATTTACGGGTAAGGTTTCCATCACCACCACCGGATGGAACAACGGTCCTCAGGGCGCTACCGATCACGAGGAGCGTGTTGACGGCTATGCTATCTATCTTTCGAATATAGAGCTTTATTCCGGCAAATCCATCGTTGTTCAGGGACCTGATGAGGAGCATCCCGACTGTACTCATGAGGGTACGCTTGTTCCTTCCGACGATTTCGTCGCTCCTACCTGTACCGATAACGGATACTATCCGCTGGTATGCTCTGTTTGCGGAGCCACCAAGGTAGACATTGACAGAGAGATGGAGTTCCCGCTCGGTCACAATTATGAGGGTGCGGAGACCGAGAGAGTCGAGCCTACCTGCGCAAGCGCCGGTTATGTTTATCAGTACTGTGTGACCTGCGGTGAAAGGGCGGTCGCCGAGGAGATCCCCGCTCTCGGTCATGATTACATAACGAGATATGACCCCAATACCAGAGAAATGAGACAGACCTGTAAAACCTGCGGCGATCAGTCCTCGCTTGTTCTGTCCGAATCGATACTCACCACTAAGGAAAAAATAGAGAAGCTCGGTATTACCAATGCCCAGTACTTTATCTATGATGATAATAAGAGCTATTCCGTTGGTTCTCCTAACGTTAATCCGTCGGGTGCTACTGATCCGGGCTTCATAACAATCAACCCCAAATATGCTGTGTTTGCCGCGGATGCCAACGGTATGTTCAAGTTTACGCGCGGAGCCAATCTCACGCAGGACCCGTATATAGATTTTGATATCGACAATAAATTCCAGAATACTCATGTTATAGAATTTTCTCTGATGCTCGGTGAGGCTGTCGGAGGAAAGTACCCGAAGCTGGCAGGTAACTACATTACGCGTCCCAGCGCGGGAATGTGGAGCGCGAACCTGTTTACAACGAATGAAAACGGAGTTCTTTCCTTTAACATGAATACCGAGTATACGATTCAGCTGAGTGAAGAAAGAGTTACTCATTTCGCGTTTGTCTTTACGCCAAAGGACAATGTATTTGATGTATATGTGGACGGATATCTGAGATTTTCCGGAATTACTATGACCACTGACTCGAGAATTTCCGACTTTTTAGGAAATGATTTCAGAATTACATATGCAAAGAACGTCGACGCGGAAGGAATGAGCTTCTATATAGGCGATATGATGGCATACGAGGCTGACTTCCCGGTATGCGTTGTAGGTATGGGAAGCTCAAGCGGCGGTTCCGAATACGGCGGCGATGTGGAGCTTATCGGCGATGTTACCGACGGAAATGTAGCCGTAACCGACAGCGACGTGGCTCTCAGACTCCCCGGATATGTATATACTACAGCGTATGTTCTTGATTTCACTCTTACCGCGGACTCCTTGTCTGACGGCGCACTCCTTGCGGGTAATAAGCTTGACGCTTATGGATTCGAAAACACGCTTGACCTGATAACGGTAAGAGACGGATATATATTCGTCCTTGACAGAGCGGTATGCAGAACTACGGATGTAAGCGACGGTCTCAGATTTACGATTGTGATGGACGATGCCATGAACCAGGTGGTCGTGTATCTCGACGGCGTTGAGATTCTGGGCGGCGCTCTCCGCTATCCGGATGGATATTACGCACTTACGGATTCCTTGATACAGGGATTTGTATTTAAGGCAGAAGCAGGCTCCTATAATATAAGCGGGCTTGATATGTACACCGGATTTTCCGTAAAAGAATAATAAAAAAGACGGAGCTTTAAAAAGCTCCGCCTTTTTTTTTCAAAAAAATTTTTCTGGAGGGAAGGATCTGAGTGGGCGTGATAGCGTGAAAGTTGAGTCAGATCAAATCAGAGTTCAGGCGGTTTCACGCATATGTGAGGCTTCGCCGCCGTCTCCGATTTTTCCGTACTTACTTTTTTCAGAGAAGTTTTTGAAGGTTTCAGGGAACTTTTTTCAAAAAGTTCCCTGAATATTTCTCAGATGCAGAGCCTCGGTTTTCAGTTTTTCAGGGTCATTTTCAATCTCACCGGATATGACCTTATCAAGAAGCGAATTTAAGATTATACCGATCTCCTTTCCTTTCGGAATACCGAGAGAAATAAGGGTGTCTCCGTTTATCTTCAGCTGTTTTAAAGTAAAACAGTCGGAAGCGGTCTCAATCTTTTTAATGATTTCAAGTATTTCGTCGTAAACGGCGATGCGTGAGGCATGCTCGGGCGCCTGAGCATGATTATCGGCGCGCTGCAGCGCGATAAGCTTTTTCAGCGTATCGTTTCCGAGACGGTTTAAATAGCGACGCACGTATTTTTCATCCGCAGGGATCTGAGTATCGTGATATTTTATCAGTATCAGAGCTTCGTTTTTTGTTCGCTTGTCGGATTTAAGACGATCAAATATTGTTTCGGCAATTCTGACACCTTCGGCACAATGTCCGTAAAAATGCCCGATCCCGTCTTTTATGGAAAACGTGTTTGGTTTTCCTATATCATGAAAGAGGGCCGCAAGTCTAAGAGCAGGCTCTCCCGGTACGCCGGAGACGGTTTTGACGGTATGAGTGTACACATCATAAATATGATGAGGGTTATGCTGATGAAAGCCTATGCACGGAGTAAGCTCCGGTATTACCCGGCAAATGACCCCGCTGTGTTCCAGCAAAACTTTTTCGGCGTTTCTGCCGCACAGCAGTTTTTTTATTTCCGAATATATTCTTTCTGCGGAGAGCGCGTCGAGCATACCGGCGCATTTCAAAGCGGCGGAGGCGGTTTCATATTCAATATTAAAGCCATAAACGGACGCAAAACGCAGGGCGCGTAGTATTCTCAGTCCGTCCTCTGAAAACCTTAACTCTGGCTTTCCTACCGCGCGTATGATACCGCTTTGCAGGTCTGATACACCCCCGGCAATATCAACTATCCCGGATTTGGGGTTAAAGGCAAGCGCGTTAACTGTGAAATCCCGCCGCGCAAGATCACTGCATATGCTGCTTGTGTAATTCACGCTGTCCGGATGCCGTCCGTCCGAATAGGTGCTGTCGGTGCGGAAGGTCGTTATTTCAATCGGCTCGTTTTCTATCATAACGGTAACGGTTCCGTGCTTAATACCGGCGGTAAAAGAAGCGTAGCCTTCAAAAACCTCAAGAGCTTCCTCCGGGTGAGCGGAGGTTGCGATATCACAGTCACCGGGGGGAAGTCCCAGAATACTGTCGCGTACATATCCGCCGACGATGTAGGCTGAATATCCCGCGGCTTCAAGCCGTGAAATCGCGATTTCAGCGGCTTTGTTCAGTTTAATTTCCGGTTTCATTTTGATCACTCTCCTTTCATCGGCAGATTGATACGGTCTTTACGCGATTTAAATATAAGTCTTCTGATTTTTTATTATCTGCATGACAGGCATATAGTCCTTGCCAGCTATTATCAAATGCTCAAGCAGAGTTTTGTTGAAGGGCTTGAATGTCTCATATACATAATTTGTTATTTGGATATCGGCGACGGAAGGATAGGGATTTCCGCCCGGGTGGTTATGTACCAGAATGAAGTTAGGCGCTGAGAATTTGAAAAGGATGGTCGCGAGGAGCTCAAGATTGATATCGACAGAGCAACCGGCGCCTTCGGCCATAGTCTTGATGCCTATGAAGCGGTATTTATTGTCAAGCATAAAAACTGAAAGCTTTTCCCTGACATCCTTCATGTGTAAAAAAACACAGTATTCCGCTATCTTTTGGATTTCGTCAAACTTGACTCTGGATCTCAGCTTGTCAAGGTTGTAGTAGCTGGATATTTCCGGTATCAGCTTCAGAATGGAGGCGGAATATTCTTTAATGCCTGTGACACGTGTAAGCTCCTCTATATCCGCGTCCATGACCGCGGATAATGAACCGAAGTGTTCTATAAGTCGGTGAGCGATCGGATTGGTGTCCTGTTGGGGCAATACATAGAAGAGTAAGAGCTCCAGCACCTCATGCGGATCAAAGCCGCTCAGCCCGCCTGTGATAAATTTATTTCTGAGTCTTTGTCTGTGATTTTTATGTACGTTTTCTTTGGGCATGGCTGAACCTCCTTTTCATTTTAATGCGCGGAACTCAGCCTCTCACACCGTCGGCCGGCGATTCGTATGTAAAGTCAAAGCTTACTCCTTCCTCACCGAGCTTAAGAGCGGCTGAAAAAGGCTTTCCGGCTTTTGATATAAAACCGTCGAGTCTTTGAGTTTTACCGCTGGTAAGCAGTGAGGTGGCGGCTGAGACCGGAATTGCCCGGGAGCAGAGGGTAAGAGGAATACGGAACTTACATCCGTCCTTGTACGCGGAGCAGCCGTAGCCGTAGGCGCCGCGAAGCACTGTAGCCCCGCACCTGGGACATTTGCCGATCTCCTGACCGGATATTCCGATATCCACGTCCGATGAGCTTGAGGTTCCGGTCTGCGTGAAGACCGAGGCGATCTCGTTCTGAGCGAGCAGAAGGCTTTTTCTTACCGATATTTCCCCATGATAGACCTTTTTCAGCGCCTGACCGAGCTGAGATGTTTTATATTTATCCATGGAGATGCCGAGCAACGATAGCATGCGGATTAGATATTCTCCTTTAGGAAGTATGCTGTAAACATCCTTTTTTAGAGATATATACCCGCTTTGCAGAGCGTTGTCAATAATTCCGGTACGCGTCGCCTCAGTTCCGAGCTCAAGACCCTCAAATATAGCGCGGTAATCGTCGTCGTCGCTCTCATTTTCTTTTGACTGAGCCTTATCGTCCTTAAAAGGGTTTTTAAGGTAATTATTGAGTGTCTCAACAGTATAATGCTTAGGCGGTGAGGTGGTTTTTTCTACAGGACGAAAGTCGTGCTCGACCTTATCGCCCTTTTTCAGATCAGGAAGGAGCTTATCCTTTTGATTTGAATCATCGTAAGCGGTCCAGCCCTTTTCGAGGATAACCATGCCTTTCAGCTGAAACTCCTCCGTATCTTCTCCCAGTGTTATGGTGATCTCGGTTTTGTTGACTATACAGTCCTGTGAGCAGAACACTGCCGCGAATCTCCGGAACACAGTGGAATACAAAAGGTTTTCACTTTGCGAAAGCTCGTTTTTTCTTGGTATTTTGAATGTCGGGGTAAGAGCTGAATGAGCTTCTATCTTATTATCGTCAAAAATGCTTTTGCCGTCTTTAAAGCTGACAGGATAGCCGAGCTTGGAAACATTGCCGATTATCTGTTTTATCTTATCCTTTTCGGCGGTGGCAAGATATTCGGAGTTGGTTCTCGGATAGGTCAGAAAGCCGCGCTCGTAAAGCTTTTGCGCTGTTTCAAGGCTTTCGTTCATCGGCATTTTATATTTTTTTGAAAGAACATTCTGGAGTTTAGTGAGAGAGTACAGCTTTCCGGGAGGAAGGGTAGTCTTTTTCTTTTTGACTGAGGTTACGACGGCGGGCAGGGAATTGTAGGTTTTGCACAGTGCCTCTGCTTTTTCAAGCTCGTCTTTGCCGAAGCGCCGCTTTGAGGTAAGCTCAATCTCCGAGCCGCCGGATTCTGTGTGGCTTATTATGGCGTAGTATTTTTCGGGAACAAAGTTTTTGATCTGATTGTCCCTGTCGTATATCGCTTTGACTATTGGTACTATTACACGACCGACCCGTAAAAACGCACCGCTTTTCACTGTGGCGTATCGGGTAAGATTTGTACCGTAAAGCCAGTCAATGAAGGTTCTTGCGAATCCCTCATAGGCGAGAAGGTCGTATTCCTTTTCATCCTTCATTTCGGAAAGAGCCAGGCGAATAGTGTCGGGAGTCTGGTCCGGAAGCCAAAGCCGTTTTTGAGTTTTTTCGGTTTCAAGCGCCTTTGAAATGCATATCCGCACTATTATCTCGCCTTCGCGGTCGGCATCCCCGGCGTTTACTATAGTATCGACGTCGCTTCTGTTGCATAGGTAACGTATAACGCCGAATTGTTTTTCGACACCGGTATCTGTTTTTCCGTTTTTATCCGGTCTGAGCTGAAAGTTATATTTTTGCGGGAAGCACGGCAGCTTGTCGAGAGTCCATTTTGGCTTTTTCCCCGGGACATAGTTATCGCCTTCGGTGTAAAATTCTATATCCGAAAGCGTGAAAAGGTGACCGAATGCCCATGTGACTATATAACCGCATCCTTCGTAGTACCCGTTATTTTTTTTCATCGAGCCGTTGCCGAGACCGTTTATCGCATCTATGATATTTCTGCCGAGGCTCGGTTTTTCGGCTATGATCAGTATCAATTTTTAACTCCTTGAGATAGTTTTTGTTGTTTTTTGCTCGTATTGGGTCGTAATTTGTTCATATGTAAAGCAGATTGCTCATATAATTAATAAAGCTACGGAATTCGTTTTCAGGCTCAGGAAGTTCAGGATGCCAGCGTTTTTCCAGCTCGTATGAAAGGCAGCCTTTATAATTGTCGTCAATCAGCATTTGTATTATTTCCTTTATCGGAATTGTACCTTTGCCGATGGAACAGAGTGAGTATCCATCGGGGGTTTTGATATGATCCTTAATGTGAAGATGATGTATATATGCTTTAAGCTTGCCGTAAAATTCGGTATAGCTACCGTGACCGGCATTAAAAGCCCTGTCGGTATGAGCGATATCCCAGATAATTCCGAACGCGCTGTCCTTGATTTTATCGCAGACATAGCCGAGTATGGCGGAGTTGTTGAAATCTCCGTGAGCTTCAAGCAGGATCTTTACAGGATTCTCCGTTTCGGGATAGGAAGAGCATTTTAACGAATTTGAAAAACGGCACAGATATTTTATCGCGTCGCATACCTGATCGGCGATTGCTCTTTCTGAGGAGCCTGCGGGGATGTTATTGCCGAAAACGCGGATTGCCGATATATTGCAGCTGTAAGCGCGGATAACGGCGTTCTTTGCCTCGTTTAAGGACCTGTTATATGTGTTAATGTCGTGAAATGACGCGGAGGTCCCGAGACAGATCGCGCGGAGCCGATACTTTTCCAGAGCGCTTTTGAAATAATAGGCGCCCGCGTCTGAAAGCTCAGGAATTTCGTTTGTATCAAGAATACCGCCGAGCCCGCGTATTTCGATCCCGCTGAATCCGAGTGCGGCGGCTTCGGAAATAACCCTGTCAAAGCTCCATCCGGGACAGCCCAAGGTGTTGAGTATAAGCTTCATTATAATATACCGAATAATTTATTCGTTGCTTACGAAGTACACTTTTTCCATTACCTGATCTTCGTACGGTTTATCACGGAAGTCGGTCTTTACATCAGCTATTTTATCCACGTTTTCGATTCCCTCGATCACCTTGCCGAACGCCGCGTACTGACCATCAAGAAAGGTCGAATCGGCGTGACATATAAAAAACTGACTGGATGCGGAATCCGGTATATTGGTTCGCGCCATAGAGACCACGCCTCTTTTATGAGAAAGCTCGTTTTTTACTCCGTTTGCGGAGAATTCTCCCTTAATAGTGCTTTTCGAGCCTCCCATGCCTGTTCCGGTGGGATCGCCGCCCTGAATCATGAAACCGGATATAACTCTGTGAAAGATAATTCCGTTATAAAACCCGTCGGCGACAAGCTGTTTGAAGTTTTCAACCGTTACGGGAGCCGTTTCAGGATAAAGCTCTATAGTTATTGTTCCTCCGTTTTTTAAGTCGATATTTACAAGGTTTGTTGGTTTTTCTGATTTGATAAACATATTAATTCTTCCTTTCTTATTCCAAGCGGAGTATTTTATTTTGTTTTTTGTCGTGATATCGTCGAAAACACGTTTGAAAACCACAGCTATTGATTTTATAGCTTTATTATAGTATTTAATAATATTTAGTTTTCTTTAAAACAATTATACAAATATTTTATGTACTCGGTTATTGCTTTTGATAAACTGATTGTTAAAACAATTAATTAAATCAGGATAGTTCAAAATCGCCGAGTTTTAGAGCTGCTTTTTACTTTTTGGTTAATTTTATTCCCTATATTACGACATTATGCTGCAAGATAATGGTAAAAATGTTATTAAAATAGATGATTCAGTATTTTCTGACTTCAAAGCGCACAATCAAAGGGCAAAAAATATTTTAAAATTCATTTATTTTGCTAATTGCGTTATTTCCTATAATATGGTAAAATATAATCAAGTCAGACAGTATAACCCATGGATGAATAAGGAAGAAAATCATTAAATTCTCATTTTCATGGTTATTTGTCACAAACACTCAAAAATTATTGTGCCGTAAACGGCGGGAGGAAAAGAAATGGACCAGACCACAAAAATTCTTATTTGCGACGAAAACGAGGATTGCAGAAGACTGACTTCTGATTATCTCAGAAGCGCGGGCTTCCGCACACCGGACGAAGCGACTAACGGAGAAGAGGCGCTCATGAAGATCGGTAAGCTCCATCCCGATATTGTGATCATTGATATCTGGATGTCCAAGCTTGATACGATTTCTATACTTAAAAGCTGCAGTGCGTCAAGCTTTCATCCGGACAAGGCTCCGTCATTTATCGTTACGAGTCAGATGAATAATCCCTCTATGTTTACTGAGGCATCGGAGGCGGGAGCCGACTATTGTATCCTGAAGCCTATAAACTATCCCAGTCTCGCGGAACGTATCAGAAGACTTATGCGCATGAGGGAACAGCCGGTTCATCTCAAATCTCAGCCGCTTGAGAGCCGGGAGTCGGTCGAGCTTGAGGCTCAGGTAACAAAGGTTATACATCAGATAGGCGTACCCGCACATATAAAAGGATATCAGTATCTTCGTACGGCTATAATGATGACGATCAAGGATAACGATATCATAAACTCGGTTACAAAGATCCTGTATCCTTCTGTCGCGAAGCAGTATGACACTACCTCTTCAAGAGTTGAAAGGGCGATACGTCACGCCATTGAAGTGGCATGGGACAGAGGAGACGTAGACACGCTGAACTCTTATTTCGGATATACGGTTCAGACTAATCGTGGCAAGCCTACAAACTCCGAGTTTATCGCGATGATAGCCGACAGTCTTCGTCTTGCCAACAAAAGCATGGTGCTTTGATAATTCTATTGGCAGCCTAATGACAAATACACAGAAATTCACCCGTTATCTTCAATTGATAGCGGGTGATCTTTGTTTGGATTTGACGGCGGATCTTCGGACTTTGCTCGGTTATTACTTTCTGCCGGGGTTAAATATTACGTGTTGATCTTCTTTTTTCCGCCTCAAGTGCGGAAAATCTGCATCCGCAATAATCCTGACGGTAAAGATTATATTGCTCGGAAAGCTCGCAGGAGCGCCGATAGCCGTTTCTTTTTTTGAAATCAGACGGCAGATAGCTTACACCGTAAGACTCTGCGAGCTCAAAGCCGATTCTGTTGAGTACAGTGGAATTTTTATGCGGGCTTATGGAGAGCGTAGTACAGAAATAATCGTAGTTATGAGAGCGAGCGTATTGGGCAGCGTGTTCAAGACGGAGACGATAGCATTTATGGCAGCGCTCTCCGCCCTCGGGAAGCTCTTCAAGTCCCCTTGATATCCCGTCAAAATCCCGAGGGTCATAGCTTTCTATTACGGTTTTAACATTTTTTATATTTTTCATCTCGGCAACAAGACGTCTCAGCTCATTTGCGCGGAAATCGTATTCTTCCGCGGGAAATATATTAGGATTATAATAAAGGAGAGTAATATTAAAATAATCCGACAGATATTCTATAACATAGCTTGAGCATGGAGCGCAGCAGGCATGAATAAGCAGCGAGGGATGTATCTCTGTATTTTTTATATCCTCAAGTATTTTATCAAGCAGCTTCTGATAATTTATTTTAATATCAGCGTTCATACGCGGTATTCCTCTCAAGCGTCCGGCGTCCGGATCAAATATTGTATTTTTTTAAAAATTTCTCGATTTCTTCATTGTACGCCGCGCTGTTGGTTTTGACAATATTGTGACCGCCGTCTATCACGGCAAGCTCGGAGCGCGGCAAGGACGATGCGATAAGTCTGGTATGTTCCTCTTTTATTACGTCGTGACTGCCGACCAGAACAAGTGCAGGCATATCCATTTTGCCAAGCTGCTCGGGTGTGAGATCCGGCTCCTTTATCATCAGGGAAAGCAGGTCCAGCTCCGCACGCGCTTTGGGGTTCTGAGGATTTTTCCTCAAAGCCTTGCGTAGCTTTTTATAGTCTCTCTGCATGTCACGCAAAACATACTCCTTAAGACCGTCCGGGAACATATTAGCGCCGTTAAGGACCATTCCTTCCACCATTTCCGGGAACATGCGGGCAAATATCATAGCGATATTGCCTCCGTCGCTGTATCCTATGAGTACAGCCTTTGGGATTTCAAGCTCAGTCATAAATTCGCGCAGATCAACTGCGAACTGCTTGAGCGTAAAAGGCTTGTCGCCCTTCGGAGTTTGGCCGTGGCCTCGGGTATCCACTGTAATTACACGTCGGAACGCGGAAAAGTGATGAACGACGTAAAAAAAGCTGGATGAGTTGCCGCCGTTGCCATGAAGAAGAATCAAAGGAGCGTGAGTGCGGTCTGAGCCGCTGTCGGTATAAAAGAGTTCGGTATTCATATTATTAGTCAACTCCAAATAAAACAGTATAACTATTATATCAATGAAACATGTGAATGTCAAGGACATTTGCTTTGAAATGGAAAATATTTTATATCAGAAACAAAATGAGTCCGCGGGCAAGCTTCAAATGAGCTGCCCGCGGACTGTCGTTATCAGGTTGTTGTATTATCAGGCACGTCACAGGACCGCTTTGTACTCGATCAGTCTCAGCCCTTTTTCCAAGTATAGTAACTGTAATCAAATCTTAAGTACATTGCAGCGGTCGAGGGATCAGCGAGGTCGCCTGAGGAAATCCAAAGTGAATCGGCTTTCCAGTTTTCCGTGTCCTTGAATGTAACGCTTTTAAGGCTGGAGCAGCTATAGAACGCCATGTCTCCAATAGAAGCAACGCCGTTTCCGATAGTAACGCTTGTAAGGTTTGTGCAGCCAAAGAACGCTAGACTTCCAATAGAAGTAACGCTGTCGGGGATAGTAACACTTGTAAGGTTGGAGCAGCTATAGAACGCCTCGTCGCCAATATAAGTAACGCTGTCTGGAATAGTAAAGCTGGTATTTGTTTTACCGATGGCATACTGAATTAAAGTTTTTTCGTCTTTAGTGTATAAGCTGCCTTCTATTGATCTGTATGCGCTGTTATTTTCCGATACAGTGATTTCAGACAGGCTTCTGCAATCAGAGAACGCTCCGGCGCCAATAGAAGCAACACCGTTTCCGATAGTAACGCTTGCAAGGCTGTCGCAGTCAGAGAACGCTCCGGCGCCAATAGAAGCAACGCTGTCAGGAAAAGTAACGCTTGAAAGGTTGTCGCAGTCAGAGAACGCTCCAACGCCAATAGAAGTAACGCTGTCTGAAATAGTAACGCTTGAAAGGTTGTCGCAGTCAGAGAATGTCTCATAGCCAATAGAAGCAACGCCGTTTCCAATAGTAACGCTTGAAAGGTTGTCACATCCGGAGAACGCCTTCTCTCCAATATAAGTAACACTATCTGGAATAGTAACGCTTGAAAGGCTGTCGCAGCCATAGAACGCGCCGCTGCCAATAGAAGTAACGCTGTCAGGGATAGTAACGCTTGAAAGGCTGTCGCAGCCATAGAACGCCTTGTCGCCAATAGAAGTAACGCTGTCTGGAATAGTAACGCTTGTAAGGCTGTCGCAGCCATAGAACGCGTCGCTGCCAATAGAAGTAACGGTGTCAGGGATAGTAACGCCTGTAAGGCTGGAGCAGTCAGAGAACGCGTCGCTGCCAATAGAAGTAACGCTGTCAGGAATAGTAATGCCTGTAAGGCTGGAGCAGTCAGAGAACGCAGAAGGAGCAATCATACGTGTGCCGGATTTAATGGAATAAGAGCCTGATATTGTGTCTTCAGCTTTAATTAAGTATTTTCCTATATACAGTACTCCGTTTTCCCAGTTTCTGTTATTATTGTAATACCCGGTGTTATAGAACGCGCTATAGCCGATAGAAGCAACACTGTTTCCTATGGTAATGCTTGAAAGGCTGGAGCAGTCAGAGAACGCGTCGCTGCCAATAGAAGTAACGCTGTCAGGGATAGTAACGCTTGAAAGGCTGGAGCAGTATGAGAACGCCCGGTCTCCAATAGAAGTAACGCTGTCAGGAATAGTAACGCTTGTAAGACTGTAGCAGTATGAGAACGCAGAGGGGGTAATCATACGTGTGCCGGATCTAATGGAATAGGAGCCTGATATGTCTTTAGCTTTTATTAAATATTTACCGATATACAGTACTCCGTTTTCCCAATTACTGTCATTATTGTAATATCCGGTTTGTTCGAACGCGTCGCTGCCAATATAAGTAACGCTGTCAGAAATAGTAACGCTTGTAAGTCTGGAGCAGCCATAGAAAGCCCAATATCCGATAGAAGTAACGCTGTCGGGAATAGTAACGCTTGTAAGGCCTGATAAAAAGAACGCCTCGTCGCCAATAGAAGTGACGCTGTCGGGAATAGTAACGCTTGTAAGTCTGGAGCACTCAGAGAACGTCTCGTCGCCAATATAAGTAACGCCGTCAGGAATAGTAACGCTTGTAAGGCATCTGCTGTTAGAGAACGCCCCGCTGCCAATATAAGTAACGCTGTCTGGAATAGCAACGCTTGTAAGGCTGGAGCAGTATGAGAACGCCCCGATGCCAATAGAAGTAACGCCGTCGGGAACAGTAACGCTTGTAAGTCTGGAGCAGTATGAGAAGGCTTCAGCGCCAATAGAAGCAACCGGCTTACCGTTATATGTGCTCGGAATAACAATATCGGGGGTATCCTTACATGTGCCGATGCCGCTTACAATGTAATATGTTTCGTCATCGCTTAAGGTATACTCAAGTCCTTCGGTATATTTATCGTCGGAATTGTCTTGAATGTTATCGTCCTTAATATTACAGGCAAAAAATACACAGATAAGACAACATATAAGCGCAAAAAACAAGATTTTTTTCAATACTTTCATAGCTATGACCATTCCTTTCTTACGATGAATCAGCGTTTTGTACGGTTTGCCCCCGGCAAATCGACGCCGTGCTTTCGGCGCCGAAGTGACAATGAGGCAAGCGTGAAACAGAAGACCGAAAACCGTACTCCCTGCGTTACACAAGCTGTTACGAACGCTCGGTGTATGACGTAATTTACTATAGCATAAATATTTATTTTGTCAAGCTTTGTGAAATATTATCCGCATATATAAATTTTATGAAGTGTTTCCCCTGATCATTTATGTATCAAATGTAAATAATTAAGCTCTTAACTAATTTTCACTTGACTTTTAAATTTATTATGATATAATACATAGATAGTTAAGGCGTTAACTATTAATATGTTACATGAAAGGAATAATTACAATGCCGGATAAGATCAATGGACATAACAAATCCCGCGAGGTAGTGGGAAAAATGATGAGAGTGAACCGACTGCACAGAAGCGTTGTGGATAAACGCTTTGCGGAGCTTGATATTCACAGAACACAGCATATTCTGCTGATGTATCTCCTGCAGAACGGGGGTTCTCCGTCTCAAAAACAGATCGCGGCTCATTTTAATGTGACCCCCGCGGCGATAGCTATGTCGATGAAAAAGCTTGAGAAAAACGGACTTATAGAGAGAAAGCAGGCTATGCTCGACAATCGGGTCAATATAGTGAGCATAAGCGAAAAGGGTAAGGAGATAATGGAGAAGAGCCGCCGGATGTTTGATGAGATAGACGAGGCGATGTTTGACGGTATTTCCGAGGATGAGTACGAAAAGCTTAAAAGCATTTTCGACCGTATTACCGACAATCTGCTCCGTATCGGCGCTGAGGACGAGATTCCTTTCAAACGTTTGGTAAAAAACGGAAGCGGCAGCGGAAAAAACTGAGATCAAAGATGGAGCTTCTGATTAAAGCTGTTCTTTAATAATACTGAAACGCCGCTTTGGCGCAAGAAAGGAATGATCTATAAATGAAAAAATGGTGGAAATACATCAGACCGTATAAGCTGTATTTCATACTTGGTCCGCTGTGTATGCTTGTAGAGGTCGTGGGAGAGGTGCTGATGCCGAAATTTCTGGCTCAGATAATAAACAATTCCACGGGAGTCGGGGCGTCTGTCGGAGTTGATATCGGTATAATGTTTGCAATGATTCTTACCGCGGTGCTTATGATGGCGGGAGGTGTCGGAGGCGCGTATTTCGGAGCGAAAGCGTCCGTTAATTTCGCGGCGGACCTCAGAAAGGATGTATACGCGAAGGTACAGAGCTATTCTTTCTCCAATATTGACAAGTATAGTGCGGGCTCGCTTGTAACAAGGCTGACTAACGATGTCACCCAGATGCAGAATACCGTAAATATGCTGCTTAGGATGGCACTGAGATCACCCGGTATGCTTATAGGCGCGCTTATAATGGCTATTCTGCTCCGACCGTCTCTCGCGGTGGTGCTTTCGGTAACGATTCCGCTTATGGTGCTGGCGATTATTTTTTTGATAGTCAAAAGCTTTCCGCTTTTTACTCTTAAGCAAAAAAAGATAGATAAGCTGAATTCCACCGTGCAGGAAAATATAACGAATATCAGAGTCGTTAAATCCTTCGTCAGGGAGGATCACGAAAAGCAGAAATTCGCGAAAGCCAACAGAGAGCTGAAGGATGCCGGAATGCGCTCCATGAAGCTGATGATACTCATGTCACCGGTGATGACGCTGTTTATGAATTTTACAACTCTGGCGGTGCTTTGGTTCGGAAGCGAAATGGTTTATGCGAGCGGTATGCCTTACGGTGATCTGTCGGCGTTCATTACATATGTTTCTCAGATACTTACGTCTCTTATGATGGTAACCATGCTGTTTATGATGCTCTCACGTGCCATGGCGTCCTCCCGCCGTATACGCGAGGTGCTTGAGGAAAATGTGGATCTGAGCGACGAAAACGCAAGGTATAAAGAGCTTACGGTAAAGGAAGGCGGTATAGAATTCAGGGACGTATCCTTCCGTTATTATAAAAACAGCGAGGATCCTGTCCTTGATCACATAAATCTGAAAATAAAGCCTCATTCGACGGTGGGTATTATAGGTTCGACAGGCTGCGGAAAGACTACGCTCGTATCACTTATCGCGCGGCTTTATGACGCGGACGAGGGGCAGATACTGATAGACGGCGTGGACGTGAGGGATTATTCCTTGTATAACCTCAGAGAGGGAGTGGGAATGGTGCTTCAGAAAAACGTGCTTTTTTCGGGCTCGATAGAGGATAATCTTCGGTGGGGAAACGAAAACGCAAGCATGGAGGAAATAGAAGCCGCGTGCGAAAGCGCTCAGGCGAATAAATTTATAAAAAGCTTCAGCGGTGAATACTCATACGATCTCGGGCAAGGCGGGAAAAACGTTTCCGGCGGTCAAAAGCAGAGGCTTTGTATCGCGAGGGCGCTGTTGAAAAAACCGAAAATACTTGTTCTTGACGACTCCACCTCTGCTGTCGACACAGCGACGGAGGCTCAGATACGAAGGGCGTTCCGTGAGGAGCTCGCGGATTCCACAAAGATAATAATCGCGCAGAGGATAACATCGGTCATGGACGCGGACGAGATAGTTATTATGAACGACGGAAGGATAACCGGTGTAGGTACGCACAGCGAGCTTCTTGCGTCAAATACCGAATATCGCGAGATCTATTATTCGCAGATGGAAAGCAGCGGAAGGGAGGGTGCGTGAAATGGGCATCAGATCTCTTGAAAAGCTTCAGAAGCAGTACGCCCGCGAGGTAAGACAGGAACGCCGCGGACCGGGCGGGGGACCGCGGCGCGGAGCCCACGGCGGAGGAAAACCGAAGAACACCGCGAAAACAGTAAAAAGAATGCTCTCTTATGTCGGGGAATATAAGCTCCATCTTGTAGCGGTTCTTTTCTGTATGCTGCTGAGCACGCTTACTTCTCTTATCGGAGCTTATATGCTTTCGCCGGTAATCAACCGTATACAGCTGACAGTTGACCCGGACGCGGATATCAAATGGTCGGCCGTCGGTAAAGCGGTTGACGGGATAATAGAAAAATTCGCTTCGCTGCCGTTTATAGACGCGCTGATAAGTAAAGGCACTTATCACGCGGTGGCGGTGTATGTTCTGGCGGCAATAATTATACTTCTCACCGTTTATCTCGTGGGAGTACTCTCTTCTTACTTGCAGGCACGACTTATGCTTGTGGTTTCGCAGGGCGCGACGGAAAAGATCAGGAACGATCTCTTTGACAAGCTGCAGTCGCTTCCGATAAGGTTTTTCGATTCAAATACGACCGGTGAGGTCATGTCGCGCTTTATAAACGATGTCGATAATATCGATGTTATGCTGAATAATTCGCTTACCTCTCTGGTATCCGGAATGGTATCGCTGATCGGCACGTTTATCTTTATGGTCACGACTAATATCTGGCTTACGCTTGTCACCGTGGTGTTTATACCTTTATTTATATTCGGCGGCGGATGGCTGGCAAAAAAGTCCGGGAAATACTATTCCGGACAGCAGGCGGCGCTCGGCGCGGTAAACGGTTATATAGAGGAGTCGGTCACGGGTCAGAAGGTGGTAAAGGTTTTTAACCACGAAGAGGTTTGCGTGGAGGAATTTGAGCTTCTCAATAACGATCTTCGAGACAAACAGCTAAAGGCTCAGTTTTACGGCGGAATAATGGGACCTGTCATGGGTAACATTTCTCAGATCGGGTACGCTGTCACGGTAGGCGTCGGCGGAATACTGATGATAACCAGCGGACTCGGTTCTGGCGACCTCACCGTGTTTGCCGGTTATTCAAAGCAGTTCAGTATGCCGATTAATATGATATCTCAGCAGATGAGCACGGTGTTCGCGGCGCTTGCCGGTGCCGAACGTGTGTTCAATATAATGGATATGGAGCCGGAAGACGCGGGACGGAGTGAAAAGGGCGCGGAAAGCGAGATCAAGGGAGAAGTTGTATTCGACGACGTAAGCTTTGGTTATCTCCCCGACAAAACGGTTCTTAAGCATATTTCGCTTACGGCTCATCCGGGACAGAAAATAGCCTTCGTCGGTTCAACCGGAGCGGGGAAAACAACTATTACTAACCTTCTCAATCGCTTTTATGATATAAACCAGGGAAGTATAACGATAGACGGGATACCGCTCAGAGAGTATGACCGCGAGTTTCTCAGAAAAAATATCGCGATGGTACTGCAGGACACACATCTTTTTACGGGTACCGTGATGGAAAATATACGTTACGGAAGGCTTGACGCGACGGACGAGGAGGTAATAGCGGCAGCCAAGACCGCGTCGGCTCATTCGTTTATCATGAGGCTGGACAACGGTTATAATACGGTTCTCGAGGGAGACGGCTCAAACCTCTCGCAGGGACAGCGCCAGCTGATTAATATTGCGCGCGCGGCTTTGTCGAAGGCCCCGATACTTGTGCTTGACGAAGCCACCTCATCCGTGGATACCCGTACCGAGCGTCACATCGAACACGGTATGGACAGACTGATGAAAAACCGCACCACCTTTGTTATCGCGCACCGTCTATCGACGGTACGTAATTCCGACGCGATAATGGTTCTCGAGCAAGGTGAGATAATAGAGAGGGGAACTCACGAGGAGCTGCTTGAGCTGAAGGGCAGATATTACGAGCTTTACACGGGTAAGAGAGAGCTTGACTGAGTCAGCGCCGCAATGCTTTTGATATCGCGCGTGCGCAAAAATACGCCGCGATTACCGACAGGATGTCTTTTATTAGGAATGGCAGCGACATTGACAGAAGCGATGTAATAAAACCCACTCCCGAGATAGCGGAATACTGAGAAACGCCGCAGAAATGACATAAAAGCAGACCGAGTACACCGAAAAGCACGGGGAAAAGCCCCCCGTGCTTTTTCAGCATTCGGTGTACGCCCAGTCCGCAAAATAAAGCAAGGAATATAAATCCCCAGAGAAATCCTCCGGTAAGTCCGGCGGTAAGCATATGTATTCCGCCCCTGAAGCCTGAGAATACAGGAACGCCTAAAGCTCCGAGTGCCAAAAAAACTATAACCGAGACGGTTCCGTACTTCATTCCGAGAAAATAACCGCAAAGCGCTACCGCGAAGGTCTGCAAAGTAAGCGGTATACCGGTCGGCAGGGGGAAAGATATCTGAGAAAGCACGCAGATAACCGCGCTCATCAGCGCGCAGCTGACTATATTGAAAGTGGTTTTTGATCTCATGGGAATTTTTTGATTCCTTTCATAATAATTTGCGTTATTATCAGCGCAGTCTGACGCTTACCTCGCCGGATGAAATGCTTTCCATTTCCCCGTTCTCAAAAAGGACGGAAAGAGAACAGTCGTCGTTTATGCCGACGGCTTTTCCGGGACGTGCGGTATCGCCTTGTATTACATTTACGTCTTTTCCCAAAATAAGGGAACGGCGGCGGTATTCCGGCACGAAAGAACGCAGCCCGCCTCGGTATATATCAGAAAAATTATCAAGTATACGGGCAACGATTTTATGCCTTATGCGATTTGTGTACTCCTGATCACGGGCATCATAAAGAGCGCCGGCGATACCTTCAAGCTCACGCGGAAGCTCTCCTCCGAGTACGTTTATACCTATTCCGACTATGATATAATCAAAACCGTTTGCCTCAAGGCTGACGGCTCCCTCGGTAAGTATCCCGCAGATTTTTTTGTTTTGGTAGTAGACGTCGTTTACCCATTTGATAAGGACGTGCTTTGAGGTTACCTCCTCGATTGCGCGGCAGACGGCTACCGCAGCCGCCGAGGTTATCATAACGGCGTCAGAAGGTAAAAGTCCGGGCAGGCTTACAAGAGGACGCAAAAGTATGCTCATATATATCCCGCCGTGAGGAGGAGAGAAAAAGCTTCTTCCCAGTCTGCCGCGGCCGGCGCTCTGTCGCTCGGCGATAATTACCGTGCCCTCGGGCGCGCCGTCGAGAGCCGCCCGTTTTAGCTGTGTGTTCGTTGAGTCAAGCGAGCCGTATATATTTATATTGAAGCTGTCGGGCGAGCGCAGGTATTTGATTATCCCGTTTTTTGTTATCGTAACAGTGTCTGACGTCAGTCTGTAGCCTCTGTTTGGCACTGCCTCTATCCGGCATCCGTCAGAACGAAGAGCTCTTACCGCTTTCCATACCGCGTTTCGGGTTACGTTAAGCTCTGCGGCCAGTACCTCTCCGGAAATAAACTCACCTTTATAATCTTCAAGCTTATCAAGCACTTCTTCCCTCAGTGTCATAAGTGTATTAATCCCTTTCTTTTATAAAATTGTAGCATATAAAAAAAGCAATGTCAACCGTATTCTTAAAACAGGTGACGATCAGAGTAGCTTTAAAATGTTATCCGAAAGCGGATAACATCAACGTATTAGTATATTATTGTCACCGGAGAACAGTAAGCTGTTGCTTTTATGCGATGGTGTCTTTTCATTAGAAACCCTTTTTGAAAAGGGTTTCTTCCAGTCTGTCGAAAAAACAGTGGAATGTTATACTATAAGAAGAGTCGACAAACACCCAAAAATCTGGTATAATAGAGAAAAGAAAAAGAAGAAAGAAGGGAAAAGAGATGTCGATTTACAGCAAGGAATTCAAGGAAGATGCAATACGACTGTCAGACGAGATCGGGAACAAGAAAGCAGCCGCCCAGCTTGGGATTCCGTACTACACCTTAGCGGACTGGAGAAACCACAGCAAGCACAAGTCTAAGGGAACGGCGACAATGAGCGAGGAAGAGCTGCGGATCAGGAACCGTGAGCTTGAACGCGAAAATGCCGAGCTGCGGGAAGCAAACAACATTCTCAAGGATGCGCTCGGTTTTTTCGCAAAAGACCGGAAGAAGTGAAGACTTGTGAGCGGCATCTTTTCGTGCTCGCAAATAAGGGGAAGTACAAAGTCAAAGAAATGTGCCGCGTGCTGAAGATCAGCGAGTCGGGATATTACCCGTTGGCTGAAAAACAGAACCAAACCAACAGCGAGGGAGCTTCTTTCGGTCGAGATCAGGGCAATACTGAACGAACATCCGGACAACGACAATTACGGCGTCAAACGAATGGTGACCGCGCTTGACCAAAAAGGGGTTCATGTAAGTCACAGAACGGTATACCGCGCCATGTCAGAAATGGGGATCATACACCGCAGAAGAACGCCTCGCGGCATAACCAAGGCTGCAACCGAGATTCAGGACCTGGAAAACTTGATCAAACGCGATTTCAAGGCGGAAAAACCGCTCCAAAAGCTGCTTTCCGACATCACCGAGATACAGTGCTGTGACGGGAAGCTATATCTGTCAGCTGTGCTTGATTGCTTTAACGGAGAACTTCTCTCAATCGCGATGGACAACCATATGAAGAAGGAGCTGTGCATCCGAACCGTAAAAGAGCTGGAAATGCAGTACGGGAAGAAGCTCGAAGGAGCGATCTTTCACAGCGACCGGAGAAGCCAATATACCGGCGAAGCGTTCAGAGACGCCTTGAAAGATGCGGGACTGATACAGAGTCTGAGCGGCACGGGACATTGCTTTGACAACGCCAGAATGGAGAGCTTTTTTGCGACCCTGAAAAAAGAAAAGATATACAGGATATCCGCATATAAGCTGACACGGGAGCAAGTCAAGAGCATCATTTTCAGATACATATTCGTTTACTACAATCGTATCAGAATATCCTCGGTCAATCCACAAGGATTACCTCCTGTCGCGTACAGGGAATGGGCGAGAGCAACCGCACCGACCGTTGCCTGAACCGCGCCGCGTGCCGCATCTGTTTCCCTCCGCTCGGGGCTTCGCCCCTCTCTCCGGAAAACATATGCAGATTCTACCCCCTTACAGATTTAGGGCATTTTTCGACTCCACATTTCTTGACAATTCCATCAAGCACATACTAATGCTATGAATTGAAAACTTCCTTTTAATCATATTTTTTACTCCTTCTATTTTATTTTTTGTAACATGAATGCGACCTCTTCTACATTCTTTACATTTGATAAAGTATAAGAGGAATCTTTGGTTGTTATTTTCAATGTCCCACTATTCAAAACAATTCGCCTGCTTTTTGTTTTTCGATAATTGATAGCTATCATATCGGTCACGTGAATTTTATCCCATTTTCCTTTGGTATATATCCACAAAAAACCGTTAGATAATTTTATTAAACAATTTGGCCTTTTTAATTCATAGCAAAAACCTCCAATAAAAATTATTACCATAACAACTGACAGAAGGAAATAAACAATCCATCCATTTGGTTTTATAGTAACGGATAAAAGTGAAAATAGGGCGAATAGAATTGCTCCTAAAATCAACATAATATTTGATAATTTTGTTTTAAATGCAATCTCTTGCATAATAGTCAATCCTCCAATCAAATTTTGGATTCCAATAATTATAACTCTCATTGAAAAAGTTTACCATCATTCTAAGGTTAGATGTAGGTAAAATTTGTGTAAATTTCAATAATAGACTATTTCAGAAAATTTAATACAATAGAATAAAGTTGAATTCGTCATGCGGGAGGTTTTGATTTGCCGTCAATTTCCGATGAACTATTCTTTTTATAACACTTTCTTATATAGAGTTCTTCTTTCTTTTCTGCCGTAATCTCTTAGAGTGGGTTGTTCACCTTCTCCTACCATTATGACAAGTACCACCTGTCAGCGTATAGAAACACTTATCCCTTGGAGGTCAAAGATGTAAAAAGCAGATGGGCTGCTTCCGCAGCCCATCTGCCCAGTCTGTCGAAAAAACAGTAAGCACATAGCAATATGCACAAACGTGAAAGTATTATGCGGTGCGGAACGCCGCATTGGGGAATCTGTGCACAACAGTTCCCGTTGTACCGGCGACGATTCTCCACCGTAAGACGTCCCACCGGGACGATTTACGCCCCTCCTACGCTCTATTTGGGGAAATTTTCGTCCTCCATAGAGGATGCCAGGGGCTTTGCCCCTTGACCCCACCGCCTTTTGAAAAAGGCGGGCGAAAACTTTTTGTGTAATATTTTTGGTGAATTGACTTTTTCTACACGCTGAAAGAAACCCTTTTGGGAAAAGGGTTTCTTCGGCCCTTACGGGAAATGCATTCCCGGTTAGGTGTCGGATTATTTTTATTCTTCGGAGAACATGTCCTTGCCTACACCGCAAAGAGGGCAGACAAAATCCTCCGGCAGGTCTTCAAATTTAGTTCCGGGCGCTATTCCGTTATCGGGATCGCCAAGGGCCTCATCGTAAACCCATCCGCACGCGTCGCAAACATATTTTTTCATGATTTAAAATTCCTTTCTATAAATTAACTGATTTTTATTTTTAATAGTTTTCGCAGCTGATCTCAAAGTAGCTCTGAGGATGCGCACAGGTGGGGCATATCTCGGGAGCCTTGGTTCCGACCACTATATGACCGCAGTTACGGCATTCCCAAACCTTGACCTCGCTCTTTTTGAAGACCTCGGCGGTTTCAACGTTGCGGAGCAGCGCGCGATACCTCTCTTCGTGATGCTTTCTATCGCGGCCACAAGGCGGAACTTTCTGGCGAGCTCCGTAAAGCCCTCCTCCTCGGCGATTTTTGCGAATCCCTCATACATATCGGTCCATTCATAGTTTTCCCCTTCGGCGGCGTGTACAAGGTTTTCGGCAGTATCTCCGATTCCGTTAAGCTCTTTAAACCACATCTTAGCGTGTTCCTTTTCATTATCGGCGGTTTTAAGAAATAGCGCGGCGATCTGCTCATAGCCTTCTTTTTTTGCGACCGAAGCAAAGTATGTATACTTGTTTCTCGCCTGACTTTCTCCGGCGAACGCGGCCTCAAGATTTTTTTCGGTCTTTGTACCGGCGTACTTGTTTTTGTTTTCCATCATAATTACTCCTTTATTTTAAAATTTGCTTTACAGTGTTATACTGAGGAAATGTTCAGTCTTTTTCTAAAGCGCCGTGATAGTCAAGGATTCCTCCGATGTTTAAAGCGTTTTTGTAGCCGAGCTTTTTTAGCGCGGCTACCGCTTTTCCGCTTCTCATTCCGCTCCGGCAATGAACAAATAAGAGGGTGTCGCGGTCCGATATTATACTGAGAATGTTTCTTATATCGTCCAGAGGGATGTTCAGGCTGCCGGATATATGTCCGTTTCTGTATTCTTCCGGAGTTCTTACATCCAATAGGACAGCTCCTTCGGCGGCTCGGAACCGTGAAACTCCCGTGTCAATGCTTGTTTTTTCAAATAATTCTGAACTCATTTTTATGAACATTCCTTTCAGCTGCGGTTTGTAGAGTTAAAGGGAATAACTTTTAACTTCCGGAATAACGCCTTCAGTCAGTTTTACTGTATGAGTAATTTTTCTAAATCCTCCTTGGGGCGATATCCTACGGACGTCGCGGTGATCTTTCCGTGCTTTATCACGACAACAGTCGGTATACTTGAGACGTTGAAGGCTGAAGCAAGTTCCGGTTCCGCGTCTACATTTACTTTTCCTATCTTGGCTTTTCCTTCATAATCCTGAGCAAGCTCCTCTATTATGGGAGAGAGCATTTTACACGGACCGCACCACGCCGCCCAGAAATCAAGAAGTACAGGTTTATCTGATTTTATTACCTCATCTTCAAAATTTTCTTTAGTTACTATTATCTCTGCCATATCCTGTGAAATCACCTTTCTATATAAAATAAAAATTTGTGTTTAAGACGATGTTTCGTCGCTTAAAGTAATTATATTTTACATTATTTTTCTGGTCTTTTCCGTGACTAAGTCTCATTTAACGGAAAATATTATAAACATTATATATTATAACTAATTATAGCATTTTTATGTGAATAAGTCAATAAAAAATTGCAATATTAACTGTATTTTTCAAAAAAGATAAGTCATATTACTTTTTTATCTCAAATAAAATTTTAAAAATTCTCTTGACAATTCCGGATTACTGTGATATAATGTATACATCAAACCGATGAAGCGGAAGTAACGTCAATTAAAGACTATACAGAGAGCCTGCGATGCTGAGAGTCAGGTTAGAAACCGGTTGGCAAATGGACCGCGGAGGGTGCAGTCAAAAGCGTGATCGCTGAGTATCTGCAACGTTATCGCATACGTCAGTTGTGAGGGATATGTTTGTATCCTGTAAAGCGCGCATACCGAATGGAATGTGAATCAAGGTGGCACCGCGGATAAAGTTGTTTATTCGTCCTTGACAGAAAAATGCTTCTGTCAGGGATTTTTTATCAGGCTCCTTTGACGGAAACCGTCAGAGGAGCTTTTTCCCTAATATCAGAAGAAATTTACGGGTTTTATCAACCGCGAAGAAGAAAGGGAACGGTCATATTTATGGTTTTGTTTGTTAAACGATGGCGTTACTTACATTAAACTTGAATTATCGTATGTAACAGAAATATAAATAATTATCTTAAGCGGTAAACAGAAAAAGAATCAGCCGCGCTCAAAATGATGAAAGAGGCGCCGCTCATAGCACACAAACGCCGCATGGCGTAAGAAAGGAAAGGTAAAATTATGATATACAATGGAATAGATTTCGATACTTACTTTAAAAATTATCCGGACAAAAACGGATTTTTCGGGAAATACGGAGGATCGTATATACCGGAAGAGCTTCAAAAGGCAATGGAGGAAATTACGGAAGCCTACTATACAATATGCAAGTCATCTAAGTTTATCGCGGAGCTTCGAAGGATCAGAAAAGAGTTTCAGGGCAGACCTACTCCCATCTCATATCTTGAGAGGCTTTCCGGCAGGCTTGGTGATGTACAGCTTTATGTAAAGCGTGAGGACCTCAATCATACCGGTGCTCACAAGCTGAACCACTGTATGGGGGAAGCGCTGCTTGCGAAGTATATGGGCAAAAAGAAGGTTATCGCGGAAACCGGAGCGGGGCAGCACGGCGTCGCGCTCGCTACCGCCGCGGCATATTTCGGACTGGAATGCGATATTTACATGGGCGCGGTGGATATTAAAAAACAGGCTCCTAACGTCGCGAGAATGAAGATACTCGGCGCCAACGTCGTCGAGGTGACAGACGGACTTGCCACGCTCAAGGAGGCCGTGGACGCGGCGTTCATGGCATACTGCAGGGAATACAAGGATTGTATCTACTGTATCGGCTCGGTCGTGGGACCGCACCCGTTCCCGATGATGGTACGTGATTTTCAGAGCGTAGTCGGTATAGAGGCGAGAGAGCAGTTTCTTGAAATGACGGGAGAGCTGCCTGACGCTGTTGTCGCGTGTGTCGGCGGCGGATCTAACGCAATGGGTATCTTTTCAGGCTTTCTGAATGATCCCGTCGATATTTACGGCGTCGAGCCTCTCGGAAGGGGAGAAAAGCTCGGAGACCACGCGGCAAGTCTGAAATATGGGTCTGAGGGTATAATGCATGGCTTTAACAGCATTATGCTCAAGGATGAAAACGGTGATCCGGCTCCCGTTTACTCTGTTGCGAGCGGTCTTGATTATCCATCCTCGGGACCTGAACACGCTTTCCTGCGTGACCTTGGCAGAGTAAAATACGATGTTATAAACGATGACGAGACAATCGACGCGTTTTTCACGCTTTCAAGACTTGAAGGTATCATTCCGGCGATAGAGAGCGCTCACGCTGTCGCTTACGGAATGAAGCTCGCAAAGCAGATGGGGAACGGTTCTATTCTTATTAACCTGTCAGGCAGAGGCGATAAAGATATGGATTATGTAATAGAAAAGTACGGTATAAGATAACCGCGTTTATGATCCACTTCAAAAGCCTTTCCGGTGTATTTTATTCATCAAGAAAAGTTTTTGGGAAGTTTCAGAAACCCTTTTTTCAAAAAGGGTTTCTGAAGAAAAAACGGAGCTGAGTCAATTGAAAACATTTGACTCAGCCCCTTCTGTTTTATACTTATTTCGCTTGAAATTATATTAATGCACTTGGGAAAATGTTTTCAGTATCGAGTATAATGAAATATATAACACTGGCGATACGGACGGTAAACTATAAAAACAATAATGGCTGCGGCAAAAGACAAAATTGCCGCAGCCATTATTGTTTTTTAAGAAAAAATAAATTGCGTTTCCTACGGTACTGTGAAGCTATGAGTAAGTTTTTATAATTTCCTCAGCGATCTCTCGCTTTGAAACGCAGCGATCCATCGCCTGCTTTTCTATATACCGGTGAGAGTCAGGCTCCGTCATTTTCAAATGCTCGATGAGTATCCATTTTGCCCGGTTGACTATGCGGATTTCCTGCATCTTTTCTTCCGTGGACATGGACTTTTTTTCGAACTTTTTCAGTCTCTCATGCGTTGAGATCATCCAGTCAAGCGCGTGAGAAAAGACGGTTTTTGACGTTGGTCTGGGAAGAACAAAAACCCCGTGCTCAGAGACCTTATCGTATGTGGCTGAATAAAGCTCGGCTCGGACTAACAGCAGGGCGGCGGTTGTTTTTATCCCGCACAGATCGATAGCGAAACGGATACCGGTATCGTCGGGAAGGGGAGAGTTTATTATCACTAAATCGTATGATCTCTCCAAAACAGCTCTTTTTGCCGAGCTTATACTGCTTTCATACCTTACCGGAGAGAATTTCAGGTCAGGAAGCAGAGCCTGAAGAGATGAATTAAAAACGTCGGAAGAGGATACGGCAAGGACGCTGTAGGCATGTTCCTGTAAGCTCACGTTACTTCCTCCTTTGCGGCGAGATTAAGATAATCGGTCAGTTGAGTTTTTTGCCGTATAATTCAATGATCCTCTCCGGGATATAAGCCCGAACGAACTCACTCTTTCGCATTTCAAGGATCGCCTCGTCAAGGGAGGCGGGTAATTTACCGAACCCTTTAAGCAGCTCTTCACTTGCCTTAAAAAGATTTATGTCGGCGGCGGGCGGAGGAGTTAATTTGTTTTTTATTCCGTATAGACCTGCGTAAATCAGCAGAGAGAACGCCAGATACGGATTTGCGGTCGGATCCGGTGAGCGAAGCTCCGCGCGGGGACGGTCACAGACTGACGCCGGTACTCTCACAAGCTGCGAGCGGTTTTCAGCGGACCAGGAAATGTATGCCGGAGCTTTGTTTATGCCTAAGCGTCTGTAGGAATTCTCTCTCGGATTAAAAAATACGGTCATATCGGTAATAAAATGAAGCGTTCCGGCAATTATGTTCGGGAGAAGATCGTCTCCCGACTTGTTTTGGGCGGAAATATTAATATGAAAACCGTTTCCCGGTCTGTCTTTGAGCGGTTTGGGAGAGAAATCAGCCCACAACCCGTTTCTTCCCGCAACGGTTTTTACGACCGTATTAAACGTCATGGCGTTATCCGCGGCGGAGAGAGCGTCGGAATAGCGGAAATCTATCTCGTTCTGACCGGGACCCTCCTCATGATGAGAGCTTTCCGGCCGTATTCCCATTTGCTCAAGCGTCAGACATATCTCGCGGCGGACGTTTTCGCCCTTGTCGTCCGGCGCGATATCCATATATCCCGCCTCGTCGTATGGCGTATTGGTTTTTTCCCCAAGCTCGTTTAGTTTAAACAGGTAGAATTCAAGCTCGGCGCCGAAATAAAAGTCTATACCTTCTTTTTTTGCCTCAGAAACCGCTTTTATCAGAATACTTCTGGTGTCGCATTCAAATGTTCTTCCGTCGGGGTAAGTGATGCCGCAGAACATTCGGACCACACGTCCATGCTCGGGACGCCACGGAAGAACGGTAAGCGTGGAGGGATCCGGATGGAGCAGAAGATCGGAGTGGGTTTCGTCTCCGAAGCCTCGGATAGCGGAAGCGTCAAACGCTATTCCATCCGAAAACGCCCTCTTAAGCTCGCCCGGCATTATGGAAATGTTTTTTTGCTTGCCGTAAATGTCGCAGAAGGCAAGACGGATAAACTTGACGTCCTCTTCCTTTACGTACTGAAGGACCTCCTCGGCAGTATACTTCATATATATGTAACCATTCCTTTCTTAAACCTAAGCGGCGTTTGGCGCGCTTCCCTCAGTTTGCCACGTACATTTGCTTGTATGGATTTCTGCTGTCCGGAGAAACGACGGTAAAGGGGAAATCCAAAATTTTATTTTTATCATATCCGAAGAGCAGACAGTATTCGGATATGTATTCGGAAATATGCTTTATGTCCTCGGGTTCTGCGTGTCTGGCGTGAACCTGACTTGGAAATCTGATATCCCTGCAGTCAGAGCGGAGATACATTTTTCCGCCGTGCATTCCGGTGCAGGGAAAGTTGCTGACGATAGGCTTGTCGTGTGAATTAAGACCGAGAACCACGATTATCCCGCCTGCCTGGTATTCACCTAAAAAGCTGCCCGCCGTTCCGCCGATGACTAAGACGGGGATCTTTTCCCTGTATTCTTTCATATGTATACCGGCGCGGTAGCCGGCGTTGCCTTTTACGTATATTCTTCCGCCGCGCATGGCGTATCCGGCGGCATCGCCGATATTTCCGTCAACTATTATACAGCCGTCGTTCATGGTATCGCCGACGGCGTCCTGGGCGTTTCCTTTGACTCTCAGCTCGGCTCCGTTGAGGTAAGCGCCGAGGGCGTTTCCGGGAGTACCCTCTATAAAAATATTTCTTTTCCCCATACCGGCGGCGATAAAGCGTTGTCCGAGACAACCGGTGATCTGACAGTCCCCCTCGGTATTTCTGAGCGCCTTGTTTAATTCGGCAAAATCAAGATTTTTCGCGTCAATACAATTCATTATACCACACCTCCCAGCTTTTTTCTACGGGTATTTTGTGAATACGCGTATAAAGTCGGATATTTTTTCAAAAGCTCAAAATCAACGGTATCGAGCGGGATTCTTTCTCGGATAAGCGCCGTATAAATTCCCGCTCTCTCTACATCGCCTATCATTATATATCCTGTAAGTACGCCGTTTTTTGTAAAGAGGCGCTTAAGCGTCCCGTTACCTTTTTCCTCGTACATTTTTCCGCCTTCCTCTTCGCCGAAATAGCTCCCGGCTGTGATCGCGTGCAAGCCGAAGAAGCCGATTGAGTTCATGGGTATAGCCTTGTCAAATTTTGCTTGGCCTCCTGCCATATTGACGCCTGCGCAATAGCCCTGCATATATGCGTTCGGTAGAATGGCGAGCACACGTTTCCCGCCGAGCGAGATATCCTCGCCCTCCGTGCAGTCTCCCGCTGCATAAACGTTCTTAACGGAGGTCCGCATTTTTTCGTTAACAATGATTCCTCTGTTTACCTCTCCTCCGATATCCTTTACAAGAGCGGTGTTGGCGCGTACTCCTACTACCATGACAAGGACGTCAAATTCCACACAGGCGCCGCTTTTCATGATGGCTCTGCTTCCGATGAATTCGGCGGCGGTATCACCGAGCATAAAGCTGATACCGTTTTCCTCAAGCCGCGCCTGCATTATCTTTGCGCAATCATCGTCCAGAATACTTGATAGGACTCTTGCGGCAAGGTCGCATACCGTTATATCCTTTACCCGGCCGCAAATTCCCTCGGCGCATTTAAGTCCGATCAGTCCCGCGCCTATAATGAGAACGCGGGTATTCCTGTCAATAACCTTTTCAAGCTCCAGGGAATCGTCAAGCGTAATAAAGGTGAATTTGTTTTTTACCGTTTCAAGCCCCTTTATCGGAGGAATAAAAGGAGAGGAGCCGGAGGCGACGCAGACCGAGGTAAAGGGAATCTTGCAGCCGTCGTTTAGGGCTACGTTTTTTGTTTCAGGATCGATCCCGACCGCTTTTTTTCCATAAATTACTTTACAGCCGTTTGAGTCGTAGAAATCGGTCTTTCGGTAATTCATCTTCGCAAGCTCTGTTTTCCCCTGAAGATAGTAAGAGATCAGGGGACGGCAGTACACGGGATGGTTTTCTTCTGAGACGACGGTTACGGCCGAGCTTTTATCAACGCTTCGGATGCCCTCGATGCAGCCGGCCGCGGCGACGCCGTTTCCGATTATAACATAATCAGCCATTGTTATGACCATTCCTTTCTTTGCCGTATAACGGCAGTCATTTTTATAGAACTATCAAAAACTTTTCTTTAGCGAGATACGATGCCTTCAGGCATATTGAACTGTTGTGAGGACTTTTTTCGGGGTGTCTGAGAAGACTCCGAAATTCCGAGACATAGCCGCGGTTTACTCTCTTTCCTCATACACTATGGCTTTGTTGGGACAGCCCTTCACGCAGGCAGGTTCGCCGCAGGAATTTTGCAGGCAAAGCTCGCATTTCTGCATTACGCCGTCCTCTCCGGTAGCTAACGCACCGAACGGACACACCATAATACAGGTCAGACACCCAACGCACCTATCACGGTCTATATGGATAACCCCGTCCTTTGTAAAGAGCGCCCCGGCGATACAGCTTTTGACACAAATCGGGTCTGAGCAGTGGCGGCAGGATACCGCGTAGGAAATTCTGTCGTCGCCTTCTATATGTATTCTCGGGTAAATTTGTTTACCCTTAAGCGCCGCTGCCATATCCTTAAGTCCGGAATTAGCGAAAGCGCAGTTATATTCGCATAGGTGACATCCGAGACACCATTTTTCATTGACAAATACCCGTTTCATATCAATCCCCCATGCTGCCTTCAGGCAGCTCAAACAGATATAAAAATTTTTGTGTTTCGCACTTGCGAAAAATTCAAGCGTGAAAACATCTGCGTTCCGACATTATGTATTCAAGCCGGCGTTTTACTCTCCGGCGTGAGAGATGCCGAGTATTTCAAGCTCCTTTGAAGTAAGTCCTACGCCGCGGAGCATCAGACGATTGCCGCGCAGAGCTTCTATGGAATTTATTCCCATGCCTCCCATCATCTCCTTGATCTCATGCTTCCATGCGTTCATAAGATTGACAAGCCGCGCGCTTCCTATATCCGGATTCAGTCTTTTGACAAGCTCGGGGCGTTGGGTTGCTATTCCCCAGTTGCATTTACCGCTTTGGCAGGTGCGGCAGAGATGACATCCGAGAGCCAGCAGGGCCGCCGTAGCCACATAACACGCGTCGGCGCCGAGAGCGATCGCCTTGACCACGTCGGAGGCTGAGCGGATGCTTCCGCCTACGACAAGGGAAACGCTGTTGCGTATACCTTCGTCGCGCAGACGCTGATCCACGGCGGCGAGAGCAAGCTCTATCGGGATACCAACGTTGTCTCGGATCCTGGTAGGTGCCGCACCAGTACCGCCGCGGAAGCCGTCAATAGCGATTATATCCGCGCCGCTTCGGGCTATTCCGCTGGCGATAGCGGCGATGTTGTGGACCGCCGCTACCTTTACGATAACGGGCTTTTTATACTCTGTAGCCTCCTTGAGAGAATAAACGAGCTGGCGGAGATCCTCAATCGAATAGATATCGTGGTGCGGGGCGGGAGAAATCGCGTCAGAGCCTTCCGGTATCATACGGGTTCGCGACACATCTCCGACTATTTTAGTTCCGGGAAGATGTCCGCCGATTCCCGGCTTTGCGCCCTGTCCCATTTTTATCTCAACGGCGGCGCCCGCCATAAGATAGTCCTCGTAAACGCCGAAGCGTCCGGAGGCTACCTGAACAATGGTATTTTTACCATAGCGGTAAAAGTCTTCATGAAGGCCGCCCTCACCGGTGTTATAAAAAATACCGGTTTCCGTTGCCGCCCTTGCAAGACTTTCGTGGGCGTTATAGCTGATCGAACCGTAGCTCATAGCGGAGAACATAACGGGCATCGCAAGCTCAAGCTGAGGGGGAAGCCCGCATTTCAGTTTACCTTTCTCATCTCTCTGAACCTTATCGGGTTTTTTCCCAAGAAACACCTTGGTTTCCATCGGCTCGCGCAGAGGGTCGATGGGTGGGTTTGTGACCTGAGAGGCGTTTATAAGAATCTTATCCCAATATACGGGCAGCGGATTGGGATTTCCCATTGAGGATAGGAGAACGCCTCCGCTGTTTGCCTGCTTGTAGATCTCGTTTATCGTGCTGCTATGCCAGTTGGCGTTCTCGCGGAGCGTGCAGTTGCTTTTGACTATTTTCAGCGCTCTTGTCGGACAGAGAGATACACATCTCTGGCAGTTGACGCATTTGCTTTCGTCGCTTTGCATAAGCTTACGGTCTTCGTCATATGTGTGTACCTCGTTTGCGCATTGCCTTTCACATACGCGGCAGGCGATGCACCTGCCGTCATTTCTGACGACCTCAAATTCCGGATATATGAAATCAACGCTCATCAGAAACACCCCTCCCTTACATTTATTATAACAGGCTCTCCGCCGGCGGGAGCCCAAACGTTTTCCGCGTTCGGTTCCATTGCGCGGATCGACGCTTCTTCGCTCGCTATATATACCTTATTATCTTTTTCTCCGACGACCATCGAACGCAGCTTAAGACGGTCGTTTAACGCCATAAGTCCGCCGGTAAAGCCGAGAATTATGGAGAAGGGACCGGTTACAAGCAGGCTCGGAAACATGGTGCGCAGATAAATATGCTTTTCTTTATCCTCAAGGTCGGTTTTGTTTTCTATTGTACTCCAGAAGGGCGCCGCGATCACGCTTGCCGCTTCGCCGAGCGTCAGTCCCTGAACACGTACAAGATAATCGATAATGTAAGTAATGACCTCAGTATCGGTCTGGAGATTACATTTATAACCGAACATTTCTATGTATCTTCTGTTTGCGTCATAGGAAGATATCTCTCCGTTGTGGACTATGGAATTATCGAGCAGGGTAAACGGATGCGCCCCTCCCCACCAACCAGGCGTATTGGTCGGGTATCTGCCGTGAGCCGTCCAGCAATAGCCTTCGTATTCATCTAATCTGTAAAACTCTCCGACATCCTCCGGGAAGCCGACCGCTTTAAAAGTTCCCATGTTTTTCCCGCTGGAAAAAACATACGCGCCGGGAATCTCGGTATTTATTTTCATAACCGTTCTGACTACAAATTCCTTTTCATCCAGCTGCATGGACGCAAGAACGGATTTCAGCGGCGTTACAAAATATCTCCATATTATAGGCTCGTCAGTGATAGCCGGCAGCTTCCTTGTGGGTATTATCTCCGACTTCACAAGCTCGAATCTTTCCTTTAAGAATTCCTCGCAGCTTTTTCTTGTGGCTCGCTGGTCGAAGAAAAAATGTAACGCGTATAAATCCTTGTATTCAGGATAGATGCCATACGCGGCAAAGCCGCCTCCGAGACCGTTGGAGCGGTCGTGCATAGGCTTCATCGCGTCGATTATTTGCCTGCCGGATATTCTTTCGCCGTCCCTGGCGATCACGGCGGCGATCGCGCATCCGGACGGAATACGTATCTGACCTTCTTTCAACATACTGATTACCAAGCCTTTCGTAAAATAAAAAGGAAAGGCGCTCACAGCCGGCAGCACTTGCCGTAACTGATGAACGCCTTTGCTCATTTAAGATTATTATACCACGTTAAGCGCGGTTTGTCAACCTGTTTTGAAGAAAAAGCTCAGGCTTTGCAATTTTTTTCAAAAAAAATTGAAAAAGGGGTTGACAAAACGGTTTTTATGGTGTATAATACAGCATGTAAAGGCAAAGGCGTCTTTTAGGTTAACACCTATAGTCGTTTTTGCCTTTTCTTTTATTTGAAATTAAACTAAGGAGGAGCTATTATGTCATATGTAGATGAGGTAATAGAGGAAGTTGTTAAACAAAATCCCAGCGAACCCGAATTTCATCAGGCAGTGAGAGAGGTTCTTGATTCCATCAGAACGGTGGTCGAGCAAAACGAGGAGAAGTTCAGACGCGACGCTCTGCTTGAGCGACTGGTAAATCCCGAGCGGCAAATAAAATTCAGGGTGCCGTGGATCGACGATAACGGACAGGTTCATGTGAATACGGGATACCGCGTGCAGTTTAACAGCGCGATCGGTCCGTACAAGGGCGGTCTGAGACTCCATCCCTCGGTGAACATGGGTATTATAAAGTTCCTCGGCTTTGAACAGGTTTTCAAAAACTCGCTGACAGGTCTTCCTATAGGAGGAGGCAAGGGCGGTTCCGATTTTGATCCAAAGGGGAAATCGGACAGAGAAGTGATGGCGTTCTGCCAAAGCTTCATGAGCGAGCTTTGCAAGTACATAGGCGCGGATACGGACGTACCCGCGGGAGATATAGGAACCGGCGCGCGTGAGATCGGATATATGTTCGGTCAGTACAAAAAGCTTAGGGGATTATTTGAAGGAGTGCTTACCGGAAAAGGACTTTCCTATGGCGGCTCGCTTGTAAGAACGGAAGCGACAGGCTACGGGCTGCTGTACATTACTGAGGAGCTGATGAAATGTCACGGGTACGGAATGGCAGGGAAAACAGTCGTTATTTCAGGCGCCGGAAACGTTGCGATTTACGCTGCCGAAAAAGCCGGGCAAATGGGTGCGAAGGTTGTTACCTGTTCAGACTCGAACGGTTGGGTCTATGATCCCGCCGGTATCGACGTCGCGGCTCTGAAGGAGATAAAGGAGGTTAAGCGACAAAGGCTTACCGAATATAAAAAGTACAGACCCGATTCCGAGTATCATGAGGGCAGGGGAGTGTGGAGCGTCAAGTGCGATATCGCTTTACCCTGCGCGACCCAGAACGAGCTTGATCTCGAAGACGCGAAGACGCTGGTATCAAACGGCGTAACAGCGGTTTGCGAGGGCGCGAATATGCCGACTACCTTGGAGGCTACCAAATATCTTCAGGATAACGGTGTTTATTTCGTTCCGGGAAAGGCGGCGAACGCGGGAGGTGTCGCGACATCGGCACTCGAAATGTCACAAAACAGCGAGCGTCTTTCATGGACCTTTGAGAAGGTGGATTCCGAGCTTAAGGGTATTATGACACGTCTTTATCACAACATAGACGACGCGGCTAAGAGATACGGTTGCGAGGGAAATTACGTTGTCGGCGCGAATATAGCGGGCTTTGAAAAGGTCGTTGACGCGATGAACGCGCAGGGCATAGTCTGATAAATAAAATACTGTAAATAACAATGATAAAGGCAAAGGCGTCTTTAATGTTCGGCATTAGGGGCGTCTTCCTTATTTATAAAAACAAAACAATAAATTTTCGGTACTTGGGTACGTACATCGGGATTATTATTTAAAAACAGCACAATTAGCCGTATAGGCGAAGGAAAGGAAGGAGCATAATTATGGCAACGGTAACAGAAGAATTCGGAAGTATGGTTTTTGACGACAGAGTTATGCGCGCAACGCTTCCCGCTAAGGTCTACGCTTCTCTCAAAAAGACTATAGATGAGGGCAAGGAGCTTGATCTTACTGTGGCGAACGCGGTCGCCTCCGCTATGAAGGATTGGGCGGTCGCGCGCGGAGCTACACATTATACACATTGGTTCCAACCGCTGACGGGAGTGACCGCGGAAAAGCACGACAGCTTTATTACGCCGGCTCCGGACGGCGGGGTGATCATGGAGTTTTCCGGCAAAGAGCTGATCAAGGGTGAGCCGGACGCCTCATCCTTCCCATCCGGCGGTCTGCGCGCAACCTTTGAGGCAAGAGGTTATACCGCTTGGGATCCCACCTCTTACGCGTTTATAAAGGGCAAGACCCTTTGTATTCCCACCGCTTTCTGTTCCTACGGCGGAGAGGCGCTGGATAAGAAAACTCCCCTGCTTCGTTCGATGGAGGCTCTTAACGTGCAGGCGCTCCGTATACTTAAGCTGTTCGGGAACGATACGGTAAAGCGCGTCACGACCTCGGTAGGTCCGGAACAGGAATATTTCCTTGTTGACAGAGAAATGTACAACAAACGCAAGGACCTTATCTATACCGGACGCACACTGTTCGGAGCAAAGCCTCCGAAGGGACAGGAGATGGACGATCATTACTTCGGTGTAATCAAGCCCCGGGTGGCAGCGTTTATGGAGGATCTCAATGAAGAGCTGTGGAAGCTGGGTATCTTGGCTAAGACGGAGCATAACGAGGTTGCCCCCGCTCAGCACGAGCTTGCGCCGATATATACCACCACCAATATCGCGACCGATCACAACCAGCTGACCATGGAGATAATGCAAAAGGTAGCGTCCAGACACGGACTTGTTTGTCTGCTTCATGAAAAACCCTTCGCGGGGGTAAATGGAAGCGGAAAGCACAACAACTGGTCGATTGGCACCGACTCGGGTCAGAACCTGCTTTCCCCCGGGGAGACGCCTTACGAGAACGCTCAGTTTCTGCTGTTTCTGTGCGCGGTTATAAAGGCGGTCGATGATTATCAGGATCTTCTCAGGATCGCTGTCGCCACTGCCGGCAATGACCATCGTCTGGGAGCAAACGAAGCTCCTCCCGCCGTAGTATCGGTGTTTCTCGGCGACGAGCTGAACGCGGTTCTGGAGGCTATTGAAAATGATACCCCATACAGCGGTGCGGAAAGAAAGCAGATGAAGCTTGGTTCGGATGTGCTTCCGAAGTTTAACCGGGATACCACGGACCGTAACCGTACCTCCCCGTTTGCGTTTACGGGCAACAAGTTCGAGTTCCGTATGCTCGGTTCCTCCAACAGTATAGCCTGCGCCAATATAATGCTGAACGCGGCTGTGGCCGAATCTCTTAAGATATATTCGGATGCTCTTGAGAGCGCCGATGATTTTGAGACGGCGCTTCATGAGCTGATCAGGGATACGATAAAAGCTCACAAGAGAATTATTTTTAACGGCAACGGTTACGACGATTCCTGGATAAAAGAGGCGACCGAAAAGAGAGGACTTTGCAATTACCGTACTACCGCGGACTGTATGCCTCATCTGCTTGACGATAAGAACGTGAAAATGCTTACCTCTCACAAGGTGTATTCCGAGGCGGAGTTAAGATCCAGATGCGAGATCATGTTGGAGAACTACTGCAAAACTGTTGTAATTGAGGCAAATACGATGGTGGATATGGTGAAGAAGCAGATTCTGCCCGCTGTCTCTGGTTATGCAAGTGAGCTTGCGGAAACTATAGGTAAAAAACTGTCGCTGGGCAGTGATATTTCCTGCGGATATGAAAAGGCGACCGTTAAAAAGCTGTCGCTGCTTGCAGATCAGATCGCGGAATATACTTCCGAGCTCGAGGCGGCCTTACTGAAGCTCAAGACTTCGGACGATATCTGCGAGGAGGCATATGCTATCCGTGATACGGTGCTTGGTGAAATGAGCAAGCTGCGCATAGTTTGCGACGAGGCGGAAACAGCTACCTCTGAAAAATACTGGCCTTTTCCGACCTACGGCGAATTGCTGTTCGGGGTCAAATAGAAATTACACGTTTAGTCCAATGATATCCATATGTTCCGCCAAAGGCGGCAGGAGGTATTTAAATGCTTATTGATACGCTATGGGTGTTTTTGGCCGCGATCCTGGTTTTCTTTATGAACCTTGGGTTCGCTTCTGTGGAAGCGGGATTTGCGAGGTCAAAAAACACTGTGAATATTCTTTCAAAAAACTTTATCGTTTTTGCCGTTTCTTCGCTTGGTTTCCTTCTTTTGGGGTGGGGGCTGATGTTCGGAGGCGACAACCCTATTATAGGCACAGAGAATTTGTGGATTTTAGGTAATGTTGATTTATCGGCATACAACGATACATTGACCTCTAATGTCCCGTTCTGGGGTAAATTTTTCTTCCAGCTTGTATTTTGCGGGACTGCCGCTACGATAGTATCAGGAGCGGTCGCGGAGAGAGTAAAGTACATATCATTTATCATATTTTCGTTTGTGCTCACGCTGTTTATATACCCGGTAGTAGGACACTGGATCTGGGGCGGAGGCTGGCTTGCGGACATTGGATTTATGGATTTCGCGGGAGATACCGCTGTACATTCGGTCGGCGGCTGGGCGGCGCTTGCCGGAGCTATGATTTTAGGTCCCCGTATCGGTAAATACGATAAAAACGGAAAGCCGCGCGCGATTCCCGGGCACAACATGTCGCTGGCGGTGATCGGTCTGTTCGTTCTCTGGCTCGGATGGTTTGGTTTTAACCCTGGTTCGACCATGAGCTTTCAGAATCCGTCCGATATCATGCACATCCTGATGACCACGAATACCTCGGCGATCGCGGCTGTTTTAACCTCTACGGTTACCGCCTGGATTTTCATCGGAAAGCCCGATCTGGGTATGACAATAAACGGTTGTCTGGCAGGCCTCGTCGCGATAACCGGAGGATGCGCTTATATAAGCATTGAGATCTCATTGCTGATCGGGGCAATCGCCGGCGTTCTCGTTGTATTCGCGGTGATGTTCTTTGACCGTGTGGGAATCGACGATCCCGTGGGAGCGACGTCAGTGCATCTCGGATGCGGGGTATTCGGAACTATCTGTGTGGGATTGTTCGCAAAGGAAGGCGTAACCACGCTCTCTACCGCCAACGGTCTGTTTTACGGAGGCGGATTCAGGCTTCTCGGTGTGCAGCTTTTGGGAATACTGGCGGTCGGAGCGTTTGTGTTTGCCGCTTCTTCTGTAGTTTGGTTAGTTTTGAAAAAGACAGTAGGTATACGCGTTTCGGCGGAGGAAGAGATTGCCGGCTTAGATATCGGTGAGCACGGCAACCATGCGTATCCCGATTTTGTCACGGCTGTTGAAAGCATTGACTACGGTTATGAAGGAGCCGTAGCGGTTACCGGAGAGACGCCTGTCGCCGAGGCTATCCCTGTTAAAAAGCTTCCGTCCTTTGACGGCGGCGCGCCTAAATTGACCAAGATCGAGATCATATGTAAGGAAGCACGCTTCGAGGCCTTGAAAACCGCGATGATGAATATCGGTATTACCGGAATGACGGTGTCCCACGTTCTTGGATGCGGAGCTCAGAAGGGTAAGCCGGAATACTACCGCGGCGTTCAGGTAGAAGCGAATCTGCTGCCTAAGATACAGGTAGATATAGTCGTCAGCAAGGTTCCGGTGCGCGATGTTATAGAGACCGCGAAAAAGGTTCTGTATACCGGACATATAGGAGACGGAAAGATCTTCGTTTACGATGTTGAAAATGTCGTTAAGGTACGTACCGGGGAGGAAGGCTTTGACGCGCTTCAGGATGTAGAGTAAAAGAAAGTCGATCTAAATAAAATAAATTAAAAGCGTTTGAGAAAAGAAGAGTAATGCGATCCCCCGCCTGCAGCGAGTACGGGAAGGTGGAAGCCGTATGGCGGGCTCGCGTGAAAAACACTTTTCGAGCCGCAAGCCGAAAGGAAGCTCCTCAGTAGGCGCGCCGTCAGGTCGCGCGTTAAGCGATACAGCCTTGTAGGAGGCGTAAAAAAGAACAAATATAGGTGGCACCGCGAGAACAGCACTTGCCCTATAGAATGCTGAAAATACTTTGATTTTTCGGAGGAAAAGATTATGTGTTCGATCATGGGTTACTGTGGGAGCGGCGCCGCTTTAGCGCCGTTTACCGAAGGCTTTGAGAGAACCGTCTCACGTGGACCGGACGCGTCAAAAATAATTGACACAGGCAATGGTCTGCTTGGTTTTCACAGGCTTTCCATAATGGGGCTTACTCCCTTGGGTATGCAGCCGTTTGAGCTGGACGGAAGCTACATTGTATGTAACGGTGAGATATACGGCTTTGATAAGCAAAAGAAAGCGCTGGAGGAAAAGGGGTATACCTTTAAAAGCGACAGCGACTGTGAGATACTGCTTCCGATGTATCGTGAATACGGTACGTCCATGTTCGGTATGCTCGACGCGGAATACGCGTGTATAATATATGACGGCAAAACGCGGGAATATATAGCGGCAAGGGATCCGATCGGTATAAGACCGCTTTACTATGGGTATGACAAAAAAGGCGTTATAGTGTTCGCAAGCGAGCCGAAAAACCTTGTGGGACTGTGCGAGAGGATCATGCCGTTCCCGCCGGGACATTACTATAAAGGCGGCAGCTTCGTTTGTTATTCCGATGTGTCAAGGGCGGATGCGTTTATTGACGACGATATCGAGACCGTATGCGGCAGGATACGCGATAAGCTGATTGCCGGTGTTGAAAAAAGACTTGTGGCGGACGCCAAGGTAGGCTTCCTGCTTTCCGGCGGACTTGATTCCTCGCTTGTCTGCGCCATCGCACAGAAAAAGAGCGAAACGCCTATAAAGACATTCGCGATCGGTATGAGCGAGGACGCCATCGACCTGAAATACGCAAGGCAAGCCGCTGATTTTATCGGAAGTGAGCATAGAGAGTTCTATATGACTCCCGCGGAAGTGCTGTCTTCGCTTGATAAGGTTGTAGAACTGCTTGGGACTTTTGACATAACCACGATCAGGGCAAGTATGGGTATGTATCTCGTATGTAAAGCGATCCATGAGCAGACGGATATACGCGTGCTGCTGACGGGGGAGATATCGGATGAGCTGTTCGGATATAAATATACTGATTTTGCTCCGGATGCCGTCGAATTTCAAAAAGAGGCGGAGAAGCGGATACGGGAGCTTCATATGTACGATGTGCTTCGCGCGGACCGCTGCATTTCGGTAAACTCACTGGAAGCGCGAGTGCCGTTCGGGGATCTGGATTTTGTAAAGTATGTCATGGCAGTCGATCCCGAGCTTAAGATGAACAGATACGGAAAAGGAAAGTATCTGCTTAGGCATGCATTTGAAGGGAAAGGCTATCTTCCCTACGAGATACTGTGGCGTGAAAAGGCGGCGTTCTCCGACGCTGTGGGACATTCAATGGTAGACTACCTTAAAGAATACGCCGAGGATTGTTACACAGACGAGGAATTTGAAATGAAACGGCGTAAATACGCTCACGCGACTCCGTTTACAAAGGAATCTCTCCTCTACCGCGAGATATTTGAAAAATACTATCCCGGTCAGGGAGAAATGATCATAGATTTCTGGATGCCGAACAGATCATGGAAGGGCTGTGATGTTAACGACCCCTCCGCCCGTGTACTTGCAAACTATGGAAACAGCGGTGTGTGAACAGCTCGGAAAAAATAACGTAGACTTTAACGTACGAAAGGAATGCTGATATTTATGCAAAAAGGAAAACAACTTTATGAGGGGAAAGCAAAGAGGGTATATGAAACCGACGACCCCGAGCTTCTTATAGTGGACTATAAGGACGACGCGACCGCATTCAACGGACTTAAGAAGGGAACAATCGTCGGCAAGGGCGTCATCAATAACAGAATGAGCAATTTACTGATGCAAAGACTGGAAAAGGCGGGCATACCCACACATTTTGTAAAAGAGCTCAGTGAACGCGAGACGCTCGTAAAAAAGGTGTCAATCGTTCCGCTTGAGGTCATTATCAGGAATATTGCCGCGGGCTCGTTTTCCAAGCGATACGGTGTTGACGAGGGCGTGGTGTTTGCTTCTCCCACGATCGAATTCTCCTATAAGAACGACGATCTCGGAGACCCGCTGATAAACGAGTATCACGCGTATGCGCTAAAGCTGGCGACTCCGGAGGAGGTAGATACCATAAAAAAGTATTCCTTTGAGATAAATGAAGAGCTGAAGGCGTTCTGGAAGGAATGCGGAGTTACTCTTGTGGATTTCAAGCTCGAATTCGGCAGGCTGAAGGATGGGAGTATAGTGCTTGCCGATGAGATCAGTCCCGATACATGTCGGCTTTGGGACAGTAAAACGGGGGAAAAGCTTGATAAGGACCGATTCCGCCGAGATCTCGGCGGTGTAGAGGACGCGTACGCGGAGGTTATGAAGCGTCTGACTGAGCATCTTTAATCGGGGTGAGATCAGGCGCTGAGGATACGTAAGAAAGGAATGGTCATGGCAATGACAAAAGAATACCAATACCGCTTGAAAATAAAGGGAGCTCTGCGCTTATACGGCGCAGAGCTGTCGGCTGTTATAGAGAAATCATTTGGTTTTTACCCCAAAATAAACTATTTGACTGTTTTTAAAGGTTGAGGAGAGATATGGAAAAAATTCTTGTTTTGGATTTCGGCGGTCAGTATAACCAGCTTATAGCGCGCAGAGTACGTGAGCAGCATGTTTATGCGGAGATCAGAGCGTATAATAAGATATCGGTTGAGGAAATAGTAAAAAACGGATATAAGGGCATAATTTTTACGGGAGGTCCCAACAGCGTTTATGACGAGGACTCACCTCACTATGATCCGGGTATTCTTAACATCGGCATCCCGATACTCGGTATCTGCTACGGTGATCAGCTGATGGCATTTATAGCGGGCGGGGTTATTTCCTCCGCGGGCAGTGGGAGCGAATACGGAAAAACCATTGTTTATACATCTTCATGCGCTTTATTTAAGGATGTGCCCCATGAAAGCGTATGTTGGATGAGCCATACCGATTACGTAAGCAGTCCTCCGGAAAAGTTCAAAGTAATAGCGTACACCGACAGATGTTCCTGCGCCGCGATATGCGACGAGGAAAGAAAACTGTACGGAGTGCAGTTTCATCCCGAGGTTACGCACACAGAGTTTGGCGGACAGATATTTCATAACTTTCTTTTTGAGGTATGCGGTTGCTCAGGCGATTGGAGGATGGAGGATTTTATTGAACGCTCCGTGGCTAGATACCGCGAAGAGCTTGCGGGCAAAAAGGCTCTTCTCGGGCTTTCGGGAGGTGTGGATTCCTCGGTCGCGGCGGCGCTGCTTTATAAAGCGATCGGAAACGATCTTACATGTGTATTCGTTGATCACGGTCTTCTGCGAAAGGACGAAGGTGATTTTGTGGAAAAGACCTTCCGTGGACAATTTGGAATGAGACTTGTCCGCGTGAACGCTGAAAGCAGGTTTCTCAGCAAGCTCAAGGGCGTCACCGAGCCGGAGAGCAAGCGTAAAATTATAGGAGAGGAATTTATAAGGGTGTTTGAGGAGGAGGCAGGTAAGCTCGGTAAGCATCAGGCGCTTGTTCAGGGAACAATATATCCTGATGTCATTGAAAGCGGTAAGGGAGATTCCGCGGTAATAAAAAGTCATCATAACGTTGGAGGATTGCCTGATAACATTGCTTTCGACGAGATAGTCGAGCCTCTGAGAAATCTGTTCAAGGACGAGGTCAGAGCGGTCGGAACAGAGCTGGGTATTCCGAATGAGCTTGTCTGGAGGCAGCCGTTCCCCGGACCGGGGCTTGCCGTAAGGATTATCGGAGAGGTAACAAAGGAGAAACTGGAGCTTCTTCGCGGAGCGGACGCGATCTTCCGTGAGGAGATATCGAGAGCGGGGCTTGAAAAAACGGCTGATCAGTATTTTGCCGTGCTTACCGATCTGCAAAGCGTTGGGGTAAAAGGCGACGCGAGAGCTTACGGCCGTACCGTGGCGCTGAGAGCGGTCAGCACCGACGATTTTATGACGGCGGAATGGACGAGACTTCCTTATGATGTTCTTGAAAGGGCAAGTAACAGGATCACGGGAGAAATAGAAGGTATAACAAGAGTGGTGTATGATATTACATCAAAGCCCCCGGCAACGGTGGAATGGGAGTAAAGCGGTAAAAACGCGGCGACGGAAAGGTGAAAGTGATGGCTAAGTACATATTTGTAACAGGGGGAGTCGTTTCGGGACTCGGTAAGGGAATTACCGCCGCCTCTCTTGGCAGACTTCTTAAAGCGCGGGGACTGAAGGTGGCGGCGCAAAAGCTTGACCCGTATATCAACGTGGATCCCGGAACTATGAGTCCATATCAGCACGGAGAGGTCTTTGTGACCGAGGACGGCGCGGAAACCGACCTTGATCTCGGACATTATGAAAGATTTATAGACGAGGATCTGAACAAATATTCCAATCTTACAACCGGTAAGGTATATTGGAATGTACTCAATAAGGAGCGTCGGGGGGAATATCTCGGCTCAACGGTTCAGGTGATCCCGCATATAACAAATGAGATCAAGGAATTTGTATACAGCGTAGGCGAAAAGACGGATGCCGACGTGGTCATAACCGAGATCGGAGGTACGATAGGGGATATCGAATCACAGCCGTTTTTGGAGGCGGTCCGTCAGATATCACTGGAGGTCGGAAGGGAAAACAGTCTGTTTATACATGTTACGTTGGTTCCCTTTCTGAGAGGCTCGGATGAGCATAAATCCAAGCCCACGCAGCATTCGGTTAAGGAATTACAGGGAATGGGGGTAAATCCGAATATTATTGTCCTGCGCTGTGACGAACCCCTTGAGGAATCTATATTTAAGAAAATTTCTCTTTTCTGCAATGTAAAGCCAGACTGTGTTATCGAAAACATAACCCTTCCGAATTTATATGAGGCGCCGTTAATGCTGGAAAAATCAGGATTTTCCTCAGTGGTATGCCGCGAGCTTGGTATCAGCGCTCCGGAGCCCGAGCTTGATGAATGGCGCCGGATGATAAAACGCATAAGAGAGAGAGCTTATACGGTAAACGTTGGGCTTGTCGGAAAGTATGTCGGGCTTCACGACGCTTATCTTTCCGTGGCGGAGGCTCTGAGGCACGCGGGATATTATCATGATACATATGTTAAAATTCAATGGATAGATTCCGAGGCGCTTACGGCGGAAAACTGCGGAGAAACGCTTTCGGGGCTTGACGGAATCCTTGTTCCCGGAGGCTTTGGCAGCCGTGGAATAGATGGAATGATTTTGGCTGCAAAATATGCCAGGGAAAACAATATACCGTATTTCGGCATATGTCTCGGTATGCAGATAGCGGTAATAGAGTACGCGAGAAACGTCGCCGGAATAGCGGATGCGAACTCGGGAGAGTTCGATGAGCAGTGCGAAAATAAAGTAATAGATTTTATGCAGGGACAAAGCGGCGATATAGATAAGGGCGGCACACTTCGTCTCGGCGCGTATCCTTGTGAGATAAAAGAGGGAACCACGATGCAGCGATGCTATGAAGCTCTTTCTGTCAGCGAGCGTCACAGACACCGTTACGAATTCAATAACAATTACCGGGATATACTTTCGGAACACGGACTTACATTCAGCGGCACATCGCCGGACGGAAAACTGATAGAAACCGTAGAACTGACCGAACGTCCCTTTTACGTAGGCGTTCAATTTCACCCCGAGTTCAAGAGTCGTCCAAACAGATCTCATCCGCTGTTCAAGGGCTTTATAGGTGCGGCCCTAAAGCATACCAACGCATCCGGCGCCGAATAAAAAATCCGAAAACTCCGCCCGATTTGACAAGGGCGATCCTCACAAAACGCTGATTTGGCAAGAGAAAGGAATGGTCATAAGTATGAACGTCGATTCAAAGCCTCACGAGGAATGCGGTGTGTTCGGTGTGATAGCTCCCGGACCTATTGACGCGGCAAGCTTCTGTTATTATGGTCTGTATGCGCTCCAGCACAGGGGACAGGAGGGCTGCGGTATAACCGTCAACTGTAAAGGTATGTTTGTTTCTCATAAGGATACCGGACTTGTGAGCGAAGTGTTTAACGCTGAGCGTTTGTCCGGGTTTCCTCAGGGAGAGATGGCGGTGGCTCACGTACGCTACGGAACAACGGGAGAAAGGAGCCGCAGCAATTGCCAGCCCATCGAGGTAAATCACAGAAAAGGGAAAATGGCGCTTGCTCATAACGGAAATCTGTCAAACGCGGCGTATCTGCGCGGTGAGCTTGAAATGTCCGGCGCTATCTTCCATACGACAAGCGACACGGAAACGATAGCTTATATCGTAACGAAAGAACGTCTTACCGCACAATCCACCGAGGACGCGCTCAGCGCGGCGATGAATAAACTGGAGGGAGCATACTCGCTTGTGCTTATGGCGCCTGATAAGCTGATTTGCGCCAGAGACCCTTGGGGCTTCCGTCCGTTGTGTTACGGTAGGACAGCCGACGGTATTTACGTGGTGGCGTCGGAAAGCTGCGCTTTAAAGACGGTAGGAGCTGAATTTGAAAGAGATGTCGACCCGGGGGAAATTCTGGTGTTTTCCGGAGATGGGGTTATTAGTCGAAAAGAGCATTGCGGAAAACGAGGGAAAAAGCTATGTATATTTGAATATATTTATTTTGCGAGATGCGATTCACGCTTAGACGGTGTTTCGGTTTACGTGTCAAGGCTCCGCGCGGGAGAGATACTTGCGCGTACACATCCTGCCGAAGCGGATATTGTTATAGGCGTACCCGACTCCGGTCTGGATGCGGCGCTCGGATACAGTCATGGCTCAGGCATCCCATACGGCATAGGGATGATAAAAAACAATTATATTGGAAGGACATTTATTTCTCCGGGTCAGACGGCGAGGCTGGATCAGCTGAAGATCAAGCTTTCCGTAATAGAAGAGAGCGTAAAGGGCAAACGTGTGATACTTGTGGATGACTCCATTGTCAGAGGAAACACGATGGGTCGTATAGTGGGGCTTCTGCGCGAGGCGGGGGCAAAGGAGGTTCATATACGGATATCGTCTCCGCCGTTTCTGCATCCCTGCTACTACGGCACTGATATAGACTCTGAGGAGCATCTGATAGCCTGCAAGCACACCCCGCAGGAAATAGCGAGGATCACTGGAGCGGACAGTCTTGGATACCTGCCGGTCTCGTCACTCGGCGAGCTTATCGGAAACCGTGAATACTGTCAGGCATGCTTTACGGGAGATTACCCCACAGAGGTACCGTCAAATGACCGTAAGGATAAATTTGAACAAAACTATTCAGACAATAATTAGATCAGAGCGTGTCGGATAATGCTTTCGATGCTGCTGTATTTGATTTTTCCGGGATAAGATATCAGGGAAACGAATAAAATAAGGTGTATTATCGGGATCGAAATACTGTTATTTGAATACACGAAAATCGGTATTTACACCCAAAGACGGAATGAGGAGTCGATATGGTTAAAGAGTACAATAAAAAAATAATTTTGGAAAACGGAGACGAGTATTACGGTTATGGATTCGGAGACGGCGGGGACAGGGTATGCGAGATAGTTTTCAATACCTCTATGGTGGGGTATCAGGAGATCATTTCCGATCCCTCTTATACCTATCAGGCGGTAGTTATGACTTACCCCCTTATAGGAAACTACGGCATCTGCGACGACGATTACGAAACCGACATACCTACCATCGGCGCTCTGATAGTCAGAGAGTATAACGACGAGCCATCAAATTTCAGAAGCACGGCGACACTGTCCGAGGTAATGAAAAGATACGGGATAATCGGAGTGTGCGGGATAGATACCAGAAAGCTTACCCGTTCCATACGCGATCACGGTTCCGGTAAAGCGCTGATCACAAATGCGGATACCCCTGTCGATGAGGGTCTGAAAATTCTTTCGGAATACAGGATTCCCGCCGACGCGGTGTCAAGGGTCAGCTGTAAGAATATTTGGTATTCGCGAGCTGCTGAGGAAAAGCACCGCGTGGTCGCCATTGACTGCGGAATGAAGCGTAATATTATACGTTCGCTGAACAGACGCGGCTGTACTGTAATAACAGTGCCATGGAACACGGGCGCGGACGAAATAATAAAATTGTCGCCTGACGGAATATTTATCTCAAACGGTCCGGGAGACCCGACGGACGCAAAGCCCGTTATCGAAACCATAAAAAGCCTGATAGGCAGATTTCCCATATTCGGCATATGTCTCGGTCATCAGCTGATAAGCCTGGCATACGGGGCCAGGACGTACAAGCTTAAGTTCGGACACAGGGGTGGAAATCATCCGGTGCGGAATCTGGAAACGGACAAAATAGAAATAACATCTCAGAATCACTCCTATGCCGTGGAAGCGGAGAGCCTTGAAGCGACGCCGCTGAGCGTAACCCATGTCAATCTGCTTGACGGGACAGTGGAAGGAGTAAGAAACGTAAGGGACAGAATATTCAGCGTGCAGTACCATCCGGAGAGCGCTCCGGGACCCCGGGACAGCGAATACCTGTTTGACCGCTTTACAGATATCATGGAGGGAAAGCTCGATGCCTAAAAGAACAGATATTAAAAAGGTGCTTGTGATAGGCTCAGGACCTATCGTGATCGGACAGGCGGCGGAATTCGATTATGCCGGAACGCAAGCGTGTCTTGCGTTAAAGGAAGAGGGCTACGAGGTGGTTCTCTGCAATTCCAATCCTGCCACTATAATGACGGATACCAGTATCGCCGATAAGGTATATATGGAACCGCTGACTCTTGAATATATCGCGAAGATAGTACGCTTTGAAAGACCGGACGCCATTCTTCCGGGTATCGGAGGTCAGACAGGTCTTAACCTTGCGATGCAGTTAGAAAAAAAGGGTATACTGAGAGAGTGTCGGGTGGAGCTTCTCGGGACTACCGGTGCCTCGATAGAACAGGCGGAGGACAGGGAGCTGTTTAAGGAGCTGTGTGAAAGTATCGGCGAGCCTGTGCTTCCTTCCGATGTTGCCGGGTCTGTTGATGAAGGGCTTAAGATCGCCGAAAAAATAGGCTATCCGGTAGTGCTGAGACCGGCTTATACGCTGGGAGGCACGGGAGGGGGTTTTGCGGATAGTGAAGCGGAATTCCTTCCGATAATGAAAAACGCCTTATCGCTTTCTCCGGTACACCAGGTTCTGATCGAAAAAAGCGTAAAAGGCTATAAAGAGATAGAATATGAGGTAATACGGGACAAAAATGATACGGCTATTACAATCTGTAATATGGAAAACGTTGATCCCGTCGGAATCCATACGGGGGATTCGATTGTCGTGTGCCCGTCTCAGACTCTGACAAATAAAGAATATCATATGCTGCGGGACAGCGCGCTGAAAATAATACGTGCGCTGAAGATCGAGGGGGGCTGTAACGTTCAGTTTGCGCTTGATCCCCGCTCATTTCAGTATTATGTTATTGAGGTCAATCCGCGTGTTTCGCGTTCCTCGGCTCTCGCGTCCAAGGCAAGCGGATATCCGATAGCCCGTGTATCTGCAAAGATCGGTGTAGGTATGACGCTTGACGAGATACAGATCGCGAATACGCCGGCCTCATTTGAGCCGACGCTCGACTATGTAGTGACGAAAATGCCGCGTTTCCCGTTCGACAAGTTCACCGACGCAAGTAATTCTCTTTCCACTCAGATGAAGGCGACGGGCGAGGTCATGAGTATAGGAAGGACTATAGAGGAAAGTCTTTTGAAGGCGGTCAGATCCCTTGAAACCGGGCTTAGTCATCTTCAACACCATAAGTTCGACAGTGTAAGCGAGGCGGAGCTGTTTGATTATATAAGGATCGGGACGGACGACCGTATTTTTGCCATAGCGGAGCTTCTGCGCCGCGGGCGCGATGTCGGTGAAATTGCCGGCGCCACAGCCATCGATGCCCTCTTTATCCGCAAAATGAAAAATATTGTTGAAGAGGAAAAGGAGATAAAAGCGTTTCCCGGCGATATAAAAGTCCTGCGCAAAGCAAAGAGGATGGGATTTTCCGATAAGGAAATTGCGTGTCTTTGGAGTATGAGCGAAGCAGAGGTTTACGGGCTGCGCCGTCAAGCCGGGATAACTCCCGTATACAAGATGATAGATACCTGCGCGTCGGAATTTGACAGCTATATTCCTTATTTTTACTCTGTATACGAGGAGGAAAACGAGTCGGTGATCTCCGACAGAAAGAAGATCATTGTGCTCGGCTCCGGTCCGATACGTATCGGTCAGGGAGTGGAATTTGATTACTCAACCGTACATGCCGTCAAGACCATTAAGGCGGCGGGCTATGAGGCGATTATCATAAATAACAACCCGGAAACGGTATCCACAGACTATACCTGCTCAGATAAGCTCTATTTTGAGCCTCTATGCACGGAGGACGTAATGAATGTCATAGAGCTCGAGCGTCCGGAGGGAGTTATTGCCACTCTTGGAGGACAAACGGCGATTAACCTTGCGGAGCCATTGCGGGAGAGGGGTGTGAGGATCATCGGAACCGATTGCGACGCGATTGAAAAAGCCGAGAACAGGGACGCTTTTGAGAAGCTGCTTTCCGATCTGAACATTCCAAAGCCTCAGGGCCGGGCGGTAACCGATATTGAGAGCGGTCTTAAAACAGCCGCAGAGATAGGTTATCCAGTTCTTGTCAGACCCAGCTTCGTCCTCGGAGGCAGAGCGATGCAGATCGTCGCGAAAGAGGAGGATCTGAAACACTACCTGAGGACCGCCGTGGAGATCAACGAGGAAAAGCCGGTTCTTGTTGACAAATATATCCGCGGCAAGGAGGTTGAGGTAGACGCTGTCTGCGACGGAAGGCGTGTGTTTGTTCCCGGTATCATGGAGCTTGTGGAGAGGACCGGTATTCACTCCGGAGACTCGATAAGCGTTTATCCGCCCTTCAGCATTTCTGACAAAGTCAAGAAGACCGTTCTTGAATACACGGAAAAGCTGGGACTTGGAATAGGGATTATCGGTCTGTTCAATATTCAGTTTATAGTTGACGAAAAAGAAAACGTGTATGTCATAGAGGTGAATCCGCGTTCCTCCAGAACCGTTCCGTTTCTTTCAAAGGCTACGGGCTACAGCCTTGCCGATATCGCGGCTCTGGTCATTCTCGGTAAAAGCCTTGCTGAGCAGGGACTGTTTGAGGTTTATGCCGGGGAAAAGGAGCGTTATTACGTAAAGGCGCCGGCGTTTTCCTTTTCAAAGCTCCGAGGAATGGACGCGTATCTCTCTCCGGAAATGAAATCCACGGGCGAGGCGATAGGCTACGATAAAAAGCTTCATAGGGCTGTTTATAAGGCGATGATAGCTTCCGGTCTGACGCTTCGCAATTACGGCACGGTGATAGTGAGCGTTGCGGATGAGGATAAGGAGGAAGCTCTTCCTCTCGTTCGCAGGTTCTATAATATGGGCTTTAATATCGAAGCGACTGTCGGAACGGCAAGCTTTTTGAAGGAGCACGGTATACGCACAAGGCTTCGCCGCAAGCTCAGCGAAGGCAGCGAGGAGATTCTGGAATCCATTCGCGCGGGATATGTAAGCTATGTGATAAACACACGGGCGATAATGTCTGGTATTCATTATGAGGATGGCGTAGCCATACGCAGATGCGCAAGTCAGAATAATATCACGATGCTGACATCGCTTGATACGGTAAAGATGCTTCTTGACGTGCTGGAGGAGGTCACCATCGGCATTTCGACGATAGACGCGGAATGATACGGACAGTATTTGAAGCGCGGTTGGTACTTAATATTGCCGCAACGATTACGAATGCGGAAGAAAGGTTTGGTGTTAGTTATGCATTTCACTAAAATGCAGGGTCTGGGAAATGATTATTTATATGTATACGGAGAAGCTCCGGAGGATGTGTCGGAGCTGTCTGTAAAGCTGTCCGACCGTCATACAGGTGCGGGCTCGGACGGTATGATCTTTATCTCTCCTTCGTTGAAAGCCGATTTCCGGATGCGTATTTTCAACGCGGACGGGAGCGAGGCCAAAATGTGCGGAAACGGGATACGCTGCGTCGGTAAATATGTTTATGAAAAGGGCTATACGGACAAAAAGCATTTGAGAATTGAAACAATGTCCGGTATACGCGGACTCGATCTGAAGGTCAGCGGGGGCAGGGTAAGAAGCGTAACGGTAGATATGGGAAAGGCGGAGCCGTCGGAGGATGCCGCGCTTTTGGTAGATGGGGAAACGGTTATTTGCACACCTGTGTCAGTCGGAAACCCGCACGCGGTTATATTCGTAGAGGATATAGGAAAGGCTCCGCTGACTGCGCTGGGTCCGAAAATAGAACATAATGACTTTTTTTCCGAAGGGGTAAACGTTGAGTTTGTTCAGGTTCTCGGCGAAGGTGAGCTTCGTATGAGAGTATGGGAGCGAGGAAGCGGAGTTACCATGGCTTGCGGAACCGGAGCGTGCGCCAGCGCCGCGGCGGCAGTTAAAAAACGTTTCTGCCGTGCGGGAGAGCCGATTTCGGTTCATCTCGACGGCGGCACGCTGGAAATCGCCGTAGCGTCGGATTATGGTGTGACAATGACGGGTCCGGCGGAATTTGTTTATGAAGGGGATATAGCATAAGCCAGAAAAGTTTTGATCAAGCTTTTTCAAAAGTTTGCGGATAGTTAAGGCGGAGCCTTGACTGCAACAGCCGTGAAAATTAATTTATTCGCGCTGGAATTCAGACGGTTTCACGTATAAATTTCTTGCTATTGCAAAACACGAAAATTTTTTAAAACCGACGGTACGCTTTTTGTTTTGCGGAGCAAAACACGAACATTTTTCATATATATTTAGCCGCCTTCGGCGGCATGGAGGATAGCGTGAAAGAAATATTACATCGCGTCAAAATGCAGACGTTTTCACGCGCAAATTTTCTAAAAAGCTGAACGCTTTTTGTTTTGCAGAGCAAAACACGAAAATTTTTTATGTTTATTTTAGCCGCCTTCGGCGGCATGGAGGATTATTATGTTAACACCGAATATGCACTACGCGGATCTCAAGGATTCATATCTGTTCGCGGGAATATCGCAAAAGCTTTCGGAATATCTTGAAGCGCATCCCGGAACGCATTTATATCGCATGGGTATAGGGGACGTGTCGCTTCCGCTATGCGCGGAGGTTATCAAAGCGCTCCACGAGGCTGTAAACGATCAGGCAAGCAAGGAGAATTTCCATGGTTATATGCCGGAATGCGGAGCTCCTTTCTTACGTGAGAAAATCGCGCTTTTTTACGCGGGACGAGGAGTGAGGCTTTCATCGGACGAGGTATTTATATCAAGCGGGGCCAGCGACGAGCTTGGCGATATTCTCGACCTTTTTGACAAAAGCAGCTCTGCGCTTGTGATAGAGCCGGCTTATCCGGCATATGTGGATGCCAGTGTGATCGCGGGAAGAAGAATAGTGCGGCTTGCCTCGGGTAAGGAAAACGGTTTTCTTCCCGCTCCCGACGACGGTATAGAAGCCGATATTCTCTATATCTGCTCTCCGAATAACCCGACGGGAGCGGTTTTTAACAGAGAACAGCTCCAGGCATGGGTCGATTACGCCAACCGTCATGGCTCTGTGATCCTGTTTGACGCAGCTTATGAGGCTTTTATAGAAGAGGAAGGTATCCCGCACAGCATTTTCGAGCTGGAAGGTGCGCGCACGTGCGCTATTGAAATATGTTCGCTTTCCAAAACGGCGGGCTTTACGGGTACGAGGCTCGGTTACACTGTGATTCCGAAAGAGCTTGAGAGATGCGGCATGAATTTCAATTCAATGTGGGTGAGAAACCGTACAACTAAGACAAACGGCGTTTCTTACATAATCCAAAAGGGCGGAGCGGCCGTATTCACACCGCAGGGACAGAGGCAGATACGTGAAAATATTCAGGTTTATAAAAAGAACGCGAAAATCTTGATGGAGGCGCTCGACAGTATAGGTATCTGGTATACCGGAGGCAAAAACGCGCCGTATATCTGGCTGAAGTGTCCGGATGGCATGGGAAGCTGGGAATTTTTTGATCTTCTGCTGAACAGTATACAAGTCGTAGGAACTCCGGGAGAAGGCTTCGGAGTTTGCGGAGAGGGATATTTCCGCTTCTCTACCTTCGGAAGCCCGGAGGATACAAAGGAAGCGGCACGGCGTCTTTTGCGGCTGCTTGGACAAAAGTAAGCCTTTTAAGAGTTTTATCAAAGCGTTTCACAAATAACAAAGGGGGCTGTAACACTAAGCCGGATGATTTTCAAAAGAGCTTCTTAGTGTGAAGGTCCCTGTTTTTTTAAGAAAAAATACAGAAGATTGCGTTAGGGTATTGACAAACTAATTCCGTTAGTATATAATATTGAGGTCATTGATCTTTGCATGTGCATAAGCGGGAATAAATTATTTATGCCGTTCGGTCAATCGGTATTCGAGCGGGAAAAGAAATATTGCCTTGCGGCGCGTCAGAGCTTATGAAACTGTGTACTGACAAAGAAAGGAACGGTCATCAGAATGCCAAGATCCGGCTTGAACAGGCAGACGGTAGTGGATGAGGCTATTCGTCTGATCGAAGAAAAGGGTTATGATGTTTTTTCGATGAGAGAGCTTGCGGAGAGACTTAATATAAAAACCGCATCGCTTTACAATCATGTGGGAAGCATGGATGAGATTATCGCCGAGGTTGGAAAATTTGCCGTCGGAACACTGAATCAGGCGCAGTTTTCCGCGCTCGAAGGACTGAAAAGAGATAAGGCGATATTTGCTTTGGCGATGGCTTACCGAAATTTCGCAAAGGAACATCCTGAGCTGTATAAGGTGATAATGGATCTTCACAGTACGGATAAGGAAATAATATCGAGATCGGCGGATCCCATCACAGCTCCTTTTTTGAAGGTTTTAGGTGATTACCCGTTGAGTGACGATCAGAAAATGCACTGGCAAAGAGTACTGCGCGGCTTCATACACGGTTTTTTGTCACAGGAGGAAGCGGGATATTTTTGCCACTTTTCGGTCAATAAGGAGATCAGCTATGAATTGGGGATACAGTGTTATATCGACGGCCTGAACGCCGCGGTACGGAGACGCGCGGAGGAAGGCTGAAAAGAATGCAAACGCCGTTTCGGCGTATAGGAGGGAATGGTCAAACATATGAAAATGCTCAGATATTTGCCGAAAGAAAGGAACGGTATAAATATAGATGAGTAAAAAACAAAGGATAATATCTTTAGCTGTATGGCTTTGCCTGATTCTTGTATCGCTTGCGGGCGTGCTTCTTACAGAAGATTCCGAGCGGGCAGAGACCATACGCGAAACCATGCGGGACGCGGTTCTGCATGACAGCAACAAAATAAGTCTGTTCGGCATCGCCGAAGTGAATCCCGCGCTGATTTCGGCGTTTACCGTAACGGGAATACTGCTGATCATTGCGCTTGCCATCAGGCTGTTTGTGATACCGAAATTTAAATATGTTCCGGGAAAATTTCAGCTTTTGCTTGAGCGGCTCGTAGGATTTTTTGACGGGCTTGGAACATCAAACAGTCCGCACCGAAACGGTTTTTTGAACGTATATATTTTCGGAGCCGGGGTTTATATTTTCTTCGGCACTATATTCGAACTGTTCGGATTACAGGCGGTAACGAGTCACGGAATACCTATATCATTGCCGGCTCCGCTTTCCGATATCAACGCTGCGATTGCCCTTGGATGCCTGTCGTATTTGGTTATAATGTCGGGCGGTATCGCCTCTAACGGAATCAGGGGAGTAGGAAAAACGCTTAAGGATTTTTCACTTCCTATCTCTATGAGCTTCCGTCTGTTCGGAGCGCTGTTAAGCGGTCTGCTCGTTACGGAGCTGGTATATTACTATTCGGGTCTCAGTTTTGTTTTGCCGGTCGTGGTCGCGATCCTGTTTACCTTGCTGCACGCTTTGATACAGACATACGTACTTACGATGCTTACCTCGCTTTTCTACGGTGAGGTATCCGAAGTACACAAAACAAAAAATAAAAAAACAAAGACGGAGATCAAGGCATAGTGTCGGAGCTCAGAGAAGCACGGCGCCGTACAGACCGGAACCGGCGGTAAATAATACAGGTAAAAAATCCAAAAGAAAGGTAGCTCTTGCGGAAAGCGGGAGCGTGGTCATTAAAATGGAAAGAATTCGAACATACTCAAAATATTTTATACTTATGCTTGCGCTTTTATTTGTTTTTGCGGCGTTTTCGACGGCGGCGCACGCGGAGGAAACCGGCGGCGGGGAAACGGAAGTAATTGATCAGTCTGAGACCGAGGAGACTCAGGAAGACAACTCAACAGGAATGAAGGCTCTTGCGGCAGCGATTACAGTCGGTCTTGCCGCGGCGGCCGGAGCGATCGGTATGGGTATAGCGATCGCAAAATCGGTGGAGGGGATTTCACGACAGCCGGAGGCGGAGGGCAAGATCAGGACCTCTCTTATGCTTGGACTTGTGTTTGTGGAGACGGCGATCATATACGCGTTGATCGTGGCAGTGCTGATTATTTTTGTCGTATAATAAAATACTGCCTGTACGAGGCTAAAAGCTCCGTTTAACGCGGATCTATCTGCACTTAAAACGCGTTTTACGGAAGAAAGGAACGGACAAATCCATGGGAATACCTCTTAATATAGATTGGCATCAGATACTTTTGCATTTATTTAATTTTATAATTCTTACAGGCGGGCTGTATTTTCTGCTTTACAGTCCGATAAAGAAGTTTATTGAAAAAAGAGACGCGCATTATCGAGGCATGGACAGCGAAGCAAACGAAAAGCTTGACTCGGCCCGAGAGCTTGAGGAGCAGGCAAGAGAGCGCCTTGAAAAAATAGATCAGGAGATACAGGAAAAACGGGTAAAAGCGGAGGCGGAATTAAGCGAGTATACCGTAAAGCGGATGAAGGAGGCGCAGGATAAGGCGGATAAGCTTATATCAGACGCTAAGGCATCGGCAAACGAGGAAAAACGCGCGATACTGGACAGTGTTGACAAAGATATAATCAGTATAACAAAGGAAGCCGCCGCTAAGATCCTGCATGTAAGCACGGACGAGGCCTACAGTCAGTTCCTTGACACGGCGGAAAGGGACGAGGGAGATGGAAAATAATTCCGAGAGGCTTAACGCAAGACTCTACAGTGACACGCGCCCGAGCAGCGAATATTATGACCGCTTTAACGCGTTTATAAAGCGCAGATACGGTGAAAGCGCGACGCTTGAGTGGATAGAGGACAGATCCATAAAAAAGGGGTTTCGTTTGGAGATCGGAGATCATATATACGATTGGAGCGACAAGGGACTGTTCTCACAGTTCAAGGATTATGTCGGGAAATTACAGTTTCCCGAAGATAAGCCGGTCATTCCGCTTCTTACAGAAACCCTGAAGGAATGGGCGCCTAAGGCTATCGCCGAGGAGCTGGGCGTGGTGCTTACCGTCGGAGACGGTATAGCGACAGTATCAGGACTTGATAACGCCGCATACGGGGAGATACTGTTATTTGATTCCGGGGTCAAGGGAATGGTTATGGAGCTCAAGCACGACCGGATTGGGTGCATACTTTTCGGAGAAGGTGAGCTGATAGTTCAGGGAAGCGCTGTAAGGCGTACCGGCAGGACGGCGGGAACGCCGGTCGGCGAAAAATTCATAGGAAGAGTAATCGACGCGCTCGGCTCTCCGATAGACGGAAAGGGAGAGATCGGTTATACCGAATTCCGGCTAATCGACAACCCGGCGCCGAGTATAATAGACCGACAGAGCGTAAGCGAACCGATGGAAACGGGAATACTTACAATAGATTCAATGTTTCCCATAGGCAAGGGACAGCGTGAGCTTATTATCGGAGACCGTCAGACAGGGAAAACTTCGATAGCCATAGATACGATACTAAATCAAAAGGGTAAAAATGTCGTATGCATTTACGTCGCGATCGGACAGAAGGCAAATTCGGTTTCACAGCTTGTTGAGCGGCTTACGGAAAGCGGAGCGATGGAGTACACGATAGTGGTGAATTCGAGCGCCGCTGACTGCGCTTCGCTTCAGTATATCGCGCCATATGCCGGGTGTGCGCTCGGCGAATATTTTATGGAAAAGGGGCGTGATGTACTGATCGTTTACGACGATCTTTCAAAGCACGCGGTTGCGTACCGTACGCTCAGCCTTTTGCTGGAGCGTTCACCCGGAAGAGAGGCGTACCCAGGAGATGTTTTCTATCTTCACTCAAGGCTTCTTGAGCGGGCGGCCAGGCTTTCCGACAAACGCGGCGGGGGCAGCATGACGGCGCTGCCGATCGTGGAGACGCAGGCCGGAGACGTTTCGGCTTATATACCGACGAATATCATTTCGATAACCGACGGGCAGATATTTCTTGAAAGCGGTCTGTTTTTCTCCGGACAGCGCCCCGCGGTAAACATCGGACTCTCTGTTTCCCGTGTCGGCTCGGCGGCGCAGACCAGGGCGATGAAATCGGCGGTAGGTACTCTGCGTCTTGATCTTTCCCAATACAGGGAGATGGAAGTGTTTACTCAGTTTTCGAGCGATCTTGACGAGGCTACCAATAATAAGCTTATATACGGAAGAGGGCTTATGTATCTGCTTCGTCAGCCTCGATACAGACCTCTTACTCAATTCGAGCAGGTTGTCCTTTTGGTAGCGGCGCTCGGACATGTTATGCAGGATATTCCGTTTGATAAGATAGCGGCTTTTAAACGAGGCTTCCTCGACTATATAGAAAGGGAAAAGCCCGAGCTTCACTATCTGATCAAAAGCGATACGGCTTTAACGGCAGAGCTCAAGAAAAAAATAATAGCTCTGGCTGAGAAATACAAGAATACCGCGGATTTAAATCCATAATCATGTTCGCATTGTGTGACGCGGCGTCCATTAAAGAGCTTAAAAATCGACCTGCTTTTTAACAAATGAGGCATAGAGGGCGCGCGGATCGGGCTAAAAAATCGAATCAGGCTTAGGAAAGGAATGGTCATATATATATGGCGACCGCGAAGGAAATCAGAGATCATATCGTCAGTATACAGAAAACTCATAAAATCACAAAGGCTATGTATTTGATCTCCTCTGCCAAAATGAGCAAGGCAAAGGCGGAGCTTGATAAGACACGCCCGTATTTTAACGCTTTACAGGCGGAAATAAAAAGAATATTCCGGACAGCGGACAGTGTGGACAGTAAATATTTCTATCCTGACGATTCGCTGGACCACCCGGAGGGTGTGTTCGCTTGTCTTGTGATAACCTCGGATAAGGGATTGGCCGGTACCTATAACCAGAATGTGATAAAGGAAGTGAATCGTCTTCTTTCGGAGCATCCGCAAACAAGGCTTTTCGTGGTGGGAGACTATGGGAGACACTGTTTTATACAAAAAAATATCCCCATCGAACGGGACTTTCTGTACTCTTCTAAAAATCCTACTATGCAAAAGGCGAGAGAAATAAGCGACGTGCTTTTATCGGAATTCTTATCCGGAGCGGTATCCAAGATCATTCTTATTTATACCGATCTGAAAAACGGACTTGAGACACAGACAAAGTACGTCAGACTTATTCCTTTTCACAAGGATTATTTCCGTTCTCACGAAAACGAGAAGGCGGTATCTATACCTTTTGAATTTATACCGTCTGTTACGGAGGTTCTGGACAGTATTATGCAGAGCTATATATCGGGATATATATACAGCGCTCTTGTTGATAGCTTCTGCAGCGAGCAGCAGGCGCGTATGACGGCGATGGATGGGGCTAACAGGAACGCCGAGAAGCTGATGGGTGAACTTTCGGCTCAGTACAACAGAGTACGTCAGGGCGCGATCACCTTGTCAATTACCGAGGTATCCGCAGGCGCAAAGGCACAAAGACATGACTCTGACGATAAGAGGATTTAGGTCTTAAAACGTTAGTTTAGGACGCCGGCAGGTGATATCCCATGAAGGGAACACTGAATTAATCATATTGATTTAAGAGAAAGGAACGGTCATAATATGACCTCAGGAAGAATCGTAGCGGTTTCAGGACCGGTCGTTGATGTTGATTTTGAATTCGGAAGGCTTCCGAAAATAAACGAGGCAATGTTCTTGTATGTCAAAGGCAGAAAATGCGTTATGGAGGTGCAGGCACATATAGGATCCGGCACTGTCAGGTGTATTATGATGTCGCACAGTGAAGGCATATCAAGAGGCATGGAGGTGTTCGCCGAGGGTAAGGGAATATGCGTCCCCGTCGGGGAGTGTACGCTTGGGAGAATGTTTAACGCACTTGGGGAGCCTATAGACGGGGAAGGACCGCTTCCGTCAGGAACCGAGCAGGCATGCATACACAGAAAGCCTCCCGCGTTTGATCAGCAAAAGCCGGCGGTTGAGATACTTGAAACAGGCATAAAGGTCGTCGATCTGCTTGAGCCCTATCCGAAAGGCGGAAAAATCGGATTGTTCGGCGGAGCGGGCGTAGGCAAGACTGTTTTGATACAGGAGCTGATTCATAATGTCGCCGTTGAGCATGGCGGGTATTCGGTTTTTGCCGGAGTCGGAGAGAGAAGTCGGGAAGGCAACGATCTGTATTATGAGATGAAGGAAAGCGGAGTGTCAAAAAAGACCGCGCTGGTTTTCGGACAGATGAACGAAACTCCCGGTGTGAGAATGCGTGTCGCGCTTTCGGGACTCACAATGGCGGAATATTTCCGTGACAGAGAGAATAAGGACGTCCTTCTTTTTATAGACAACATTTTCCGTTTCGTGCAGGCGGGCAGCGAGGTGTCTACATTGCTTGGAAGAATGCCGTCGGCGGTTGGCTATCAGCCTACTCTGGCAAATGAAATGGGAGCTCTTCAGGAACGTATCACCTCTACCAAAAACGGCTCGGTCACCTCGGTTCAGGCGGTATACGTTCCCGCCGACGATCTGACAGATCCCGCGCCGTCCACGACATTCACACATCTTGACGCAACGACAGTACTCAGCCGTAAGATAGCCGAACAGGGAATATACCCGGCAGCCGATCCTCTGCAGTCTACTTCGCGCATACTTGAGGAATCGATTGTCGGAGAGGAGCATTACAGCGTAGCTAGGCGTGTGCAGGAAACGCTGCAAAAATATAACGAGCTTCAGGATATAATCGCAATACTCGGGATGGAGGAGCTGAGTGAGGAGGATAAGGTGACGGTGACGCGCGCAAGAAAAATTCAGCGCTTCCTTGCCCAACCGTTTCATGTCGCTGAAAAATTTACCGGCATAAAGGGAGTATACGTTCCGATTAAGGAGACTGTTAAAAGCTTTGCCGCGATAATAAACGGAGATATGGACAAATATCCTGAGGAAGCGTTTTATAATGTGGGAACCGTAGACGATGTGATAAAGAAAGCGGGCGCAATATGAAAAGCTTTACTCTTTCCGTGCTTGCGGCGGATCATCCGCTTTATATCGGCGAGTGTCTGTCGCTTGTGGTGCCTACCGCGTGGGGACGGTACGGAGTGTTGGCGCACCACAGTAATACTATAGCGGCGGTCGTACCCGGACTGCTTGAGTTTACCGTACCGAATGGAAGCAGGCACACGGCTATCGTATCAAAAGGCATGATAAAAATTGAGAATAACGAGGTTTTGATTCTCGTAGATTCGGAGGATTCCACGGGAGAGCCCTGAGAAGACGGATACGCCGATATTTTATACCTTTTCCGGAGAGGTTTTAGGAAGATTTTAAGAAACCCTTTTCAAAAGGGTTTCTTAAAAATATAAAGGGTATTGACAAATGATAAAGAATTAAGTATAATAAAAACAGAACAAAAGTAATTTGATTCTTTAAGGAGAAGACAGTAAATGGAACGGATAGAAACAACGGGACTTCGGAACAGGTACTGTTTCGGTCTGCGCCGTGACAGTAAATGCTATGTCTGTTTTTTCCCCGCGCCATTCGGACAGATGAATAGTAAAAAAGAAACATATGAAAAGCTCCGGTAATTGCGAAATACGCAATATGCCGGAGCTTTGCTTTATGCAGGGATCGCAATAAATTTAACTGAAAGCTTTTGAAAGGTTGTTTGACTAATGAGGATATTATTTAAGAGGAAAGCAGCAGCATTTATTGATTACTTTTTGATTGGAACCGTACTTACCGTTTGCGGTTTATCAAATGCACCGGAATGGTTTTGGCATTTTGAGTTCAACATAGGGGTTGTGCCTGTTTCCCTTCCTTCAATTGGTTTTTTTATAGTTCTATTCCTAATCATTTTTAAAGATTTTGTTTTTAGAAACGCAAGTGTTGGTAAAAAAATCATGAAATTGCGCATTGTTGACGAAAATTGGAATATACCGTCTTTTAAATTAATGCTTAAAAGAGGGTTTATGATGCAAACCGTAGGTTATGCGACTTACATAAAATATTGTTTTTTGGGAGGTGATATTGTCGATTGGGAGATGAAATATTTAAGAACTCAGGTTGTAAGCTTGAAACAGTTCAACCAGCAGAAAAAGGTCAATAATACAGATTCAAAACAATACTAACAACAATATGGGAAAGAATATGGGGGAATTAATATGGTGATAATGACAAAAAGCAGAAAGACAGCAATAGTGATTGTAGCAGTGATGCTCGTTATATTATATCGCCGCTTTTCGGTATAGCCTCTTAAAATACTCCATATTCCAGAGAAGTTTTAGGAAGATCGTAAGAAACCCTTTTGAAAAAGGGTTTCTTACGAAAAAATGAATTAAAAGCATTCCGTAAACTGCGGGTCAGATTTAATGCGGTTTTTCAGTTTATCCGGTAAAAATTTCAGGCATGTTTTCCAAAAGTCGTCTGGTGCGGATGGAAAGTTTTCACTCGGAAACGTTACCTTTGACACAAGCGGAGCAGTGTACTTGTATTCACCGCCGCAGCGTATAGATTCGTATGCCTTATTGTGTTCAAAAGCTTTGCGGAAGTATTCAAAGGCTTTTTCCGAATCGGCGTCAAGCCGCGCTTCAATTATTGCGGCTTCTATATACAGCTCTCTCAGGTGTGTATGCGCTATTCCGTACCGTCCGTCGCTGAAAACAGCTTCGTAAAAGCGAGCAAGTTCAAGGAACAGCGTTTCCCCGATTGGATTTCTCGCCATTGATACGTTGTTATTTACGGAATTTATGATTACATTTTTTAGTTCTGTTAAAAGCGCGATAATTGCCTCTCCCTGATACCTGTCGCGTTCCTCGGCCTCCGCCGCTTTAGGCAGAAGCATTTCACGGCATGCTATGATGGAATTCTGTTTTTTGGCTAAGACCTTTGCTTTGTCACTATAACCCATTTGGGTGTATACAATGACTAACATCATATTAATGACATCGCGGTCATCGGCTGATATATCCATTGAAAGGACCTTTTCAAATACTTTGATTTCTTCCTGCCAATATATGTTGTCGCAATTATATCCGGTATCATCATGAACATAATCAGAGTCTTCTTTTGTGTAGCTTCTGGCTCCGTATTTTTTCCATCCCTGTTGACTGAGAGCATACCCAAGCCGGATGAGTATTTGCGGCTCAGAGGGAAATTCATTTGCCGCCGCGCGAAGCATTTCGACACATTCAGTCATATTTTCCTGTTCGTTCAATGCTCTATCTGCTTTTTCAAGAATATTTTTGAGCTTGCTTTCACGTTCTCTGCTGTAGCCGAACAGCTCGTCGATGCTGACGTTAAAATAATTAGCAATGGAAGGCAGTAATTCAATATCTGGATAACTGCCGCCGGTATCACATAGTTAAAGATATTGGTGTCATTTAATCAATTTTGCCGATAAAGCGGTAGAAGATTTCTACCTCCTGTTCCCGGCTTCCGTCCTCACCTTTGACCGCTTCATGGACAACGATTTT
>CALYAD010000033.1 GCA_944393415.1 uncultured Clostridia bacterium
CATTGGATTTTCCTTTCTTGGTTTACTCGTCATTTACCATTATAAAGGTTTTTTCAGTGAGTTGCAATCCTTTTTCACCTTTTTGCCTCTCTTTTTCTACAGTTGCACTTACTATTATAATCCAAGCGAAAAAAATCCGATATGCGTATGATCAAGCCCGATGAACCCCAAAAACCATTTCTGACATCATTATAACATAATGTTTTTGCAAATTTATTGCAATTTTAAATCTATCTCTTGCATTTTCCACCATATTATGATATAATTGAAATATCATCGGTTATGAAAGTAAAAACCAACGGGATTTTTGTCATATTTGCGCCGCTTTGGCGTAAGCAAAGAAAGGAATGTTCGTAAGAATAGCCATGCAATGTTTTTTCGATTCCTGCTCGGAGGCGGACTCGTTTGCCGCCGGGACCAAAACCTTCGGTATATTCAGCTCTACGACAAACGAGCCTAACCTATCCATACATATCCATGAATGCTGTGAGATATTCCTTTGCATATCCGGAGGGAAAAGCTTTCTCATTGACGACCGCGTTTATGATGTGAAAGACGGCGATCTGTTTATAATCAACCAGTTTGAGGCTCATAAGGTCTCCCCGGCTCCTGACGTAAGCTTTGAGCGATATATAATGCATGTACACCCAACGTTCCTGTATTCAAATTCAAGCGGGAGCGTTAATCTGTCGGATTGCTTTTACCGTGAGAGCGGCCGCAACAGAATATCTCTTACCCCATCCGAGGCAAGGGAGATGAAGGAGCTTTTTGATTCGCTTAGAACGGATTACGGCTACGGGGACGAGCTCTATAAAAAAATACGTGTCCTTGAGATACTTCTTATGGTGAACAAGCTGTTCGGTACTCACGGAGAAGGGATAATTCAGAACACTCAGCATCACAGGGTCGTGCAGCTTGCCATAGATTATATCAACAACAACTATTCCCAGGAGCTTACGCTTGATAATATCGCCAAAAGCTCGTATGTTTCGGTAAATCAGCTCTGTCGTCTTTTTTCCAGGTATTGCGGCACCACAGTGGCAAAATATATAATAAGCAAACGGATAACCGAAGCCAAAAAATTGCTGGGAGAGGGTAAAAGCGTTACGGATACCGCTTTTATGTGCGGCTTTAACGATTACGCAAATTTTATCAGGGTATTCAAAAAAACGGTAGGAGTGCCACCGGGCAAATACAAAAATTCGGTTTAAGAAAAGCCGTGGCGAATCCGCCTTCAATATATCGGGAGAAAATTAATGTCGGGAAAAAAACCAACGGTATCCGTCTGTACGCTCGGATGCCGCGTCAACCAGTATGAGAGCCGCGCGATCTGCGAATATCTTGAGGCGCACGGCGCCGAAATACGCGATTTCAGCGAAAAGTGCGATATTTATATAATCAATACCTGCGCAGTGACTTCCGAAAGCGAAAGAAAAAGCCGCCAAATGGCGCGGCGCGCGAATAAAACGAACCCGGAAGCGTTTATAGTCTTGACCGGATGTCAGGCTCAGCTCAGCCCGAAGGAAGCGGCAGAGCTTCCGATGGTCAGATACGTAGGAGGAAACGCCTCGAAGCTGGAAGCCGCCCGTGCGGCGCTTAGCCTTTGGAACGGAGAATGCGTTCCGTTATTCGGCAGGCGGGAGATTGGAGCTGAGTATGAAAATTATTCTGTTCTCCGTCCCGATCACACGCGCGCTTATGTAAAGATAGAGGACGGATGCGAAAACCGCTGCGCTTACTGTGTTATCCCTAAAGTACGCGGTACGGTGCGCTCAAAGCCGGCAGACGACGTAATTGAAGAGGTGAGGCACGCCGTTTCGATCGGTTATAAGGAAATAGTGCTTACCGGGATAGAAATATCGTCGTATCAGTACTCGCTTCCGAAGCTGATTTTCGCCCTTTCGCGGCTTGAAGGACTGGAGCGCATACGCTTAAGCTCTGTAAACCCGGCGTTTATCGATAAAAAATTTACCGACGCGGTAAAAGATACAGGTAAGCTCTGTCCGCACTTTCATTTATCGCTCCAGAGCTGCTGCGACCGCACGCTTAACGCTATGCGCCGCAGATACAACACGAGGATGCTGTTTGAAAACTGCGCATATCTGCGCACGGTAATGCCGGGCGTCTGTTTTACCGCCGATGTTATCTGCGGCTTTCCCGGAGAGCGTGATGAGGATTTTAACGACACCCTGCAAAATATCGAAAAGCTTCGTCTGCTGCACGCCCACATCTTTCCATACTCCAAACGCCCGGGAACGGAGGCAGCCGATATGCCGTTTCAGGTTCCGGACGCGGTCAAAGCCGAAAGGTGCGCCGCGCTTGCGGAGGCGGTCGCCCGAAGCCGCGCGGAGATAGTTTCCGGTTTTTACGCGGAGGCACGGCGGTTTACCGCCCTGTTTGAAACCGAGAGCGGCGGATGGCTGCACGGACATACGGAAAATTATCTGCCGGTCAGAATCAGGTCTGACTTTTCGACGCACTCTTGTACTGTTCCCGTTATTCTGGCCTCCGACTCTGAAATAAACGGAGAGTTTGAGGTAACTGAAGACCGTGATAAAAATTAAGGATGACTGCGAATCGGCCTTTATCCGTAGCATCATTCAATGAATCTGCAAATGCTGCGAAAGTTTCCTTTTTTTCCGCAAGAAACCCTTTTGAAAAAGGTTTTCTTGCAAACTTCCTAAAACTTCTCTGAAAAAATATGTGTTTTATTTTTAATGCGGAGACGTAATATCACGCCTGCACAAATTAAATTATATACCTTTCAGAAAAGTTTTTGAAGGGGCTAATGCCTTGATAAACCCCGTTTTTTGTAATAATATTATGTGAAAAGAATATATTTAAAAATACGTACAAAAACTGAACTTGACAAGTCAGCCGGTTACGAGTATAATTATTTTTAATAAGGCTTACGAACGCCGAAATGATTTTTGTTTTTCGTGTAAGTTAAAAACCATAGAGCGCTTCGCCTGCGGCGGCATGAGGTATTTATATGACCGATTTCGGATTGACGGAAATACTTTTGATATTACTCATAGGAATAATAGAAGGCATAACGGAATGGCTTCCGGTAAGCAGCACAGGGCACATGCTGCTCTTTGACGAGTTTTTTACGCTGAACGCGAGCGAAGATTTCAAAGAGATGTTCTTTGTGGTCATACAGCTCGGAGCGATACTCGCTGTGGTTGTTATGTTCTGGGGGAAAATGTTTCCTTTTTCCTTTAAAAAGAAGCCTCACGTCAAGAAAGACATACTGATGATGTGGCTTAAGGTCGCGGTGGCATGTCTTCCTTCGGCGGTCATAGGGATTTTATTTGACGATCTGCTTGAAACCTATTTCGGACATACGATTTCAATAGCGGTCATGCTGATACTGTACGGTATAGCTTTCATTGTGGTGGAAAGGATAAACAAAAAACGCCGTATGCGAATTGAAACGCTCGGTGAGATAGGCTTCGGAAGCGCATTCGTTATAGGACTTTTCCAAGTGCTGTCAATGATTCCGGGTACCTCTCGCTCGGGGGCGACTATAATCGGAGCGCTTATAATAGGGGTCTCCCGTACCGCGGCGGCGGAGTTTACCTTTTTCCTCGCGGTACCAACCATGCTCGGAGCCAGCGCACTGAAGCTGGTTAAGCACGGATTTGATTTTACACAGGCGGAGCTTCTTACATTGCTGCTCGGATCCGTGACAGCGTTTGTCGTATCCCTTCTTGCTATAAGGTTTTTGATGAACTTTGTCAAACGGCATGATTTTACGGTATTCGGATGGTATAGAATCGCGCTGGGAATAGTCGTTTTGGCGGTGTTTCTCCTTATATGACCGTAATTATGAATTGGCATTGTCAGCCGGCTTTTCGGAGAAGCCTCACAGCACGACTGTCGCGGAAAGGAAATATAAAATAAATGAAAAAAATCAAGGAAAAAATAGTTAATTATTGGTATTATTACAAGTGGCATACGCTGATTGTGCTGTTTTTTGCGGTGGTATTCACTGTTCTGATTGTTCAGATGGTGTCAAGGCCCAAGTATGATATAAAAATTCTGTACGCCGGTCCGGCTATAATAAGCGACGAACAGTCTAAGGCTATATGCGAGGCTTTCAGTCAGCTGATGCCGACGGACTATGACGGAAACGGGGAAAAAAACGCGGAGTTGTTCAGCCTTATTATAATGGACGACGAGCAGTTAAAGGAAGCGAATGAGACCTACAGTGATTATTTTCTGAATCGCGGAACGATAAACGACAACCGGGAGACTCTGACCATGAACACCCTTGCGGGCGATTATATTATATATCTGATAGACATAAATTGCTACGCGGATCTTAGAGACAACTCAGCCTTTGCAAAGAGAGAGGATTATGGCTTTGACGCCGGAACGCCGTACGATGAGTATGCTGTCTATCTCAATAGTCTGGACTTCGCTGAATTTTACACAGCTTTTGACGTATTTCCGGACAGCACGCTTGTTTGTATAAAGCGTGTTCAGGTAAACGAGGACGGCGACGGCAAGCTTGTGGAAGCTCAGCAGAATCATATTGATTTTTTGAAATCCGCCGCGGCGTTCAAAGCTCCTGCCGAACAGGAAACGGAGTAATGTTGTCAAATAATTATGGTAAACAGACAAATATTGATTGTGAATAGGATTATGAAAGCGGCGGCGGTTATGGTCTCCGCCATGCTGCTTGTATCCTGCTCGACGCCGGTGAAAATACATTCGGAAGATTTTTTTTCAATGGACACATATATGCGTCTTACCGTATATGGAGACAACTCGGAAGCAAAGGCAAGGGAAGCCCGTGAAATTATACTCCGCTGCGAGGCTCTTTACAGCGCGACTGTCACTGACAGCGAGGTGTGTAAGCTTAATCGGGAGGGAGAGCTGACAAACCCGTCTGAGGGGCTGGTCAGGATGCTGGAGCGCGCCGGGGAGCTGAGTGAAATGAGCGGAGGCCGTTATGATCTCACAGTCATGCCGCTTATGCGGTTATGGGGCTTTGCGGGAGACGGAGAAAATCGTGTTCCCGGAAACGAGGAGATAGATGGCGCGCTGTCTCTTGTAGGAATGGATAATATAAGGATAGAGGATGGCCGCGTCATGCTTGAGGACGGCTGTGAGATCGATCTCGGCTCCTGCGCTAAGGGATACGCGGGGAACGAGGCGGCGAAATATCTAAAGAGTATCGGTGTCAGATGCGCTATCCTGACGCTTGGCGGCAATGTGCAGACAGTGGGGCGCAAGCCTGACGGTACTGATTTTGTCATCGGTATAGCCGACCCGTTCGATACAACGTCAGTGCTGGGTACGCTTGAGGTTGGTGAGTGCGCGATTGTGACGTCGGGGACTTATCAGCGTAATTTCACAGCGGACGGCAGGACATACAGTCATCTGATAGACGCCACTACCGGAAGACCGTGTGAAAGCGGCCTTGTCTCGGTCACAGTCATATGTGAGGACGGTATGACGGCGGACATGCTTTCGACAGTATTTATGCTGACAGGACTTGAATTATTGGAAAGTATGTATTCTGAAAATGGCGGATTTGAGGCGGTGGCGGTCTCTGAGAACGGCACGGTAAGCGTTACCACGGGAATAAGAGAAAGCTTTTTTCCCGATGATAGTGTTGAAAACGTTGTTTTTTTAAAATAATGATTTGGTTAATTAATGTAGATTTATAAGACCGCTGCCGGGAAGGGGCGGTCTTTTTTAAATTTAACAATTATTTTACAAAGTATATCTCTGCTTTAAGCAACGTTTTTGTTTGGACAAAATGACGGTTTTGTGTACGCTTTTTTGTGAATTGTTCATAATATTGAGCGTTGTCTTAAAAAAAATTCAAAATATTATTGACTTTGAAGATTTGAAATGATATAATGAAAATATCCAAATATAATAATCTAAAAAGGAGAACAACTATGCGGACAAGGACAAGAATATTAGCGTTCCTTCTGACATTGCTGATGTTGGTGGGAATGTACCCTCTTTCCGTTATCGCCGCGGATGAGACGGAGAATATTGCTTACGGTGAGCAGATCCGGCGGTATGCTGCGGAAAACGGCGGAGAGCTTTTATTTGCATCTGACTTCGAGACCGCGACGGTTTCGGGCGAGCAGATCAAGGGTCAGATCGTTGACAGCTCCCTCACTCTGAATCCGAAGGAAAGTACTATAGAGATTTCGGACGGCGTGCTGAAGACGACATCCTCATCTGCAACAGCGAATAATGACCCGTACATAACGGCATCGCCGAAAGTTGATGAAGGCGAATCCCTTGTCGTTGAAATGGAGTTCGTTATTTATGAGCAGGTGAGCTCGGGAAATACTCCGTTTCTTCAGTATATCGATCGTAACGTGCACGGTTCAAGCGTGAGCGTCTTTGCCAATATGATATCCATAGACGGGGAAAATAACCTTAAAGACGCTGACGGCAAGAATATGGTCAAGCTCGAATTTGGCAAGACGGTAAAAATTCAGCTTGTTATGGTACCGCGCCTTAACGCCGCTTATTACTATATTGACGGTGTTTTTGTCTCGGCGGCGAATATGCTCGACAGTTTTGCCAATACCTACGGCAACGCGGCGAGTGTAAGACATTCCCCGAAGCTTTCCGAGCTGAGACTTCTCCAGATACCCAACACCGGCAGAGGCTCATGGGGAATAGATTCTCTTTACATTTATAAGAATGTAAATACACCCTATAATGTGACTTCCGTGGCTCCGGGCTCGGAGACATATACGGAGTTTGCGGAATTCCTGAAGGAAAACGACGCGGTAATGTTCGGAGGAACCGACTTTGAATATACCGACGCTGCTCTTTCCAAAACCGTAAACGGAACTGTCAATACCACTGTTGGGGAAACGGATACGGTATACGACGCGTATTACGATCTTGTGAACGGCGTATTTACGTCTTCGACTGCCGGTACGAGTTGGCTTTATACTGATTATACCGGTCTTACTGAGAATCTGACCATTAAGCTGACGACCGCGCAGTTCCTTAAAGAGGGCGATAATACATATTACCGTCTTAATACCGGATGGCCGCGTTCGCTGGACAGTCTGCTTGATACCAATTTCGGACAGTATTTTACTCCGGGAGAGGATATCGTGGTCTCAGCGGATATCAGAGCCGACGCTGACCGCAGAAATTCCTACAATCTTTTCGGTATTATTCACAGAAGCCCGTACGGCGGTGCGGACAGGTCCGGCGTAAGCCGTGTTCAGCAGTATCTGCTTAAATTAAATAATAAAAATGAAATATATACCGAAATAGGAAACGTGTATATAGGACGCATAGTTGCAAATGATTTTACCAATATCGCGTGTATAATCCATCCGACAAGCAATACTTTTGACGTTTATATAAACGGTATATGCATGGCGACGGAACTGACTTTCTTGAACGAAGCCAATCTCAAAATCTACAGAGAAGGCTATACCATAGACGGCACCGTCTACCCCGGCGCGGGAGACGATTGGACGGATTACTTCAAGCCCGGCTCAATGAGGACCATAAATAACAACGGTATCAACGTAAACGACGGAGCCATCGAAATAGATAATATCCGCGCGTACAACTCGGATAAGATTTATGGTGAAAAGGACGCTCCTTTGACAGGCTGGCAGAATACCGAGGAGGGATACTGGCGTTATTATGACGAAAGCGGTATTCCGGCGATAGGAAACGTTGAAATAGACGGCAAAACCTATTTCTTTAACCAGGATGGTTATGTGACGAAAGCCGAGAGAGTATCCTACATTGACCTTGCCAGATACTTTGAATCGAAGGGCACGGGCGGAGACAACATAGCGAATACATCAAGCGCTCTCGGGCTTGCGGCAAACAAGGACGTTACCGGAAGCTTTAAATATACGGGTCTGTGGACCAACATGTTCAAGGAGGGACTGCCCGGAACTCAGGGCGGCAATGACACCGACGACAACAGAGACGGCGGGGCGACAGAGGTAAATATCAGGATAAGCCTTGCGGGTATCAACAGCTCGATTCTGAAAAACAATTACAATATGCCCCTTCAGGATAAGGACAGACTGAGTACCGTTCTTGATCTTACGGAATATGACGCCGTGGAGATCAATTGGTATACAAATAAGCCTTCCGATTTTGCTTTGATGATCATGCTCGACAGCCTTAACGGTAACTCCAACGCGTACGGATATGTGGAGGGAATATCTCCGTATAACGGCGATTTTGTTGGCGGAGCGTATTTCGGATATACTCTGAAACTGACGGAGGAGTCGGGTGTTCAGGGCTGGAATTCCACGGTTCTCGATCTTACCGGCGGCGCCAACCCTGTCCCGGGCGCGGGCTCCATTTCCGTAAGCAGACTTCCCCGCCTTGAAACAATTACAGGCATTAAATTCTCAACAGTCTGGAGTAATGTCAACGCCGATAATATAGTCGCTTCCGGGTTTGAATGGTATCTTGACAGCATCAATCTCGTAAGGTATGTTCCTGTTACTGAGGATCCGAGAGAGCTTGGAGTCGTAAGAACGGAAAACGGAAGTACCTATATATATAATGATTCTGTAAGCGATTACTCTACAGGCTGGCAGACGGTCGGAGAGGATTTGTATTACTGCAACACGTATAACGGCAAAGCGGTAACAGGAAAGCAGATAATAGACGGCATTTCCTATGTCTTCGACGATACCGGAAAGTGTATAGAGGAAAACGCGACGGGCGTATATGTAATAGGCAATTATAAATATGTTTATATTGACGGTGAGCTTCAGGTAGGCGAGTTTGAATATGACGGAGTCAAGTACTATACTGCCTCTGACGGCGCTGTTTACAGCGAAGTCGGTAAGGTAGGCTATACCTTTGATGCCGCTTATACCGCTCCGGATTATTCCAAGCTGTCGAGCTATCTCATACTTGAGGACTTCAACCAGAGAAGCGGATATATCGGAAACACCCAGAAGAACGAAAACTTCTCTTTGAGCGGCGGAACTCAGTATAAGAACGGCTATAATATTACTAACGTCGTTAAAATGACAAGGTTCCATTATGTGGACGACGGCAGCGGAAATATCGTTCTCAAAGTATATAATAAAGCGAATTACACAGACCCGTATATCAATATAAATCTGAGAACGCAGATCAGCAGCGACAAGACGGAGGTCAGGTACGACGACGGCACAGGAAACTATGTCAAATCCGATATAGTCGTAGAGATCACGGCTAAGCTCGGAGACGATTGGCACGGAACAGGTACGCTCCTTCAGGCGATAGACCGCCGGGACGCCAAGCGCGACGCAAACCTTTTCCTTATCAACGAGCAAGGATATGTGTATAATTCAGCGGGAATCATATGCAAGCTCAGCACCGATGAATTCACAAGGCTATCCGCCGCGTACGATATAGACGAAAAGATATTCACTCTATATGTAAACGGTGTGGAGATAACGACCTTTACCCCTTCCTCCGCTTATGTTGCTCCTACGGAGTTCCGTACCATGCAGTATAACAGCGGCGGTCACGGTACGATGTATCTCGATAATTACGCGCTTTATCTGGCGAGTGAGCCGATAGAGGTAAAGACCGGCGTTACGCTCAGAGACGGTCTTGTGGATGAGGGCGGCTTCTACCGGTACTATGATAACGGCGTTATAAAGACCGGAAGCATCAGCATCGACGGAACCGATATGATATTCGATCCGCTTACCGGCTACAGCTTTACCGGCTTTGATAATGATTATTACTACAAAGACGGAGTAAGATGCGATTATGTGGGCTTTACCACTATCGCGGGGCTTGACTACTTCTTCAACGCGGACAATAAGGTGGTAAAGAACACGACGATTACCATCGGAATGAAGCTGTATGACGCGGACGGAAACGGTATACTCAGCAACGAAAGATATGTAACCGATTCCAAGGAGCTGCTTGGCGCTTTTGAGATAGCTAACAGTACGCAGAACGGAGAGCTTGAAGCGCAGGAAAGCTATCTTGTTTATAACTTCAAGGGACTTAATCACGGTCCTAAGGTCTACTTCGATTCTCCTGTAGATATAACGGATATGGACGCGATCCGTCTGAGCATGTTTATAGGCGGGGACAGCGCGATGGACGCCGATCTCGGTATCATCCTCGGCAAGGACGTATTCTACTTCCCTGTAGAGGCAACTGTTGGTTCAAACGGTAATATTACCGTTACTGCGGTTCTTGACGGTAAATACTCGTCTATGGATGATATTCCCAATAAGGGAACTGTAACCGATACCGGTAAGTATGTTACATATAACGGACTTACATACAGAGTATCTACAAATACCTATACCTCAGGAGGCAGCGAGGTAACCGAATATTATCTGCGCGACTGGAGCTATGATATGATGACTATCGATCTCGCAAACTACGGGACCGGATGGGTCACGATCGATCTTCCGATAAGTAAATTCGGGCATACGGGAGCGCTTGACCGTACAACTGTTGAATATTTACAGTTTGCGGTGAATGGCTGGTCGCTCAACGGCAACGGAGGTTTTGCTCCCAACGCCGCGAACCTTGACGTAAGGATCGCCTCTGTGTCGGCTATCAGCTACAGCGGCAGGGATTCTTCCAAGAACGGTATAGACGGAGAGTTCTTCTATGAAAACGGCGCGCTGATCTCCGGATGGCAGAGCGTAAACGGAAAGAACTATTACTTCGACCCTGTGACCGGAATGATGGTCAAGGGACTGGTTTATCTGACGGAGGCTCCGGACGCGGACGAGGGTTCGGAGAGCACCGGAAAATACTACTTCTTTGACGAAGAAGGGGTATGCCAGGGAGAGGCTTCGGGTATATACGAAATACAGATACCGGTTAAGAACGGCGATAAATATGAGCTTCAGACAGAAAAGAAGATATTCGAGAACGGTGTGATTACCGATGGACTGGTGACTGTGGGAGATAAGACTTATTACTATAATCCGAATACCGGTGAGTTCGCGACAAACCAGACTCTCATTGTCGGCGGAAAGATATACGACTTTGATGAGAACGGTGAGGGAACGCCGCATATCGGCTGGTATATCGCGGAGAACGGCCACAGGTACTATTACGATAATTATGTCGGACTTGGCACCGACCTGCTTAAGATCGACGGCATCTACTATTATTTCCACAATCAGAACCATGCGCTTATAAGAAGCAGTTGGGTTGTCGCTTACAACATGTATTTCGGCGATGACGGAGCGGCGGCGTCCGGAATAGTTGAGAACGTACCGTACAACGGTAAGAACGAGACAATGTATTTTGTCAACGGCGTACCGACAGCGGCCGAAATACTTGACGAGGACACAGGAATACTTTATGAGTTCGGTGAGGACGGTGTTCTGATCGAGTCTGTCGATATGACCAAGGCAAGGATTACTCTTACCGTTATCAAGGACGGAAATGTTATAGACACTGTAAATGCGAGCCTGGAGCTTGGCGAGACGTTCAACTATACTCTTACCGCATATCCATGCTACGCGATATTTGACACAGACGGAAACGAGATAACAGATCTTAATTACAGCTTGGTGATCTCCGAGTATGTTGTGGATATAGTAATTACCTATAAGACGTATGATGAGGCAGGTAAGGCGCACAGACTTGACGGCGGTAAGCAGATAGTCGATGTCGCGTGCGGTGTCAATGGCGTTATGCTTTATACCTGTAAGGACTGCGGTGAAACCTTTGAGCAGATCATTCCCATGCTTAACGATCACGAGTTCGGCGATGTTATCGTCGATACCGAGCCGGGCTGTGCTACAGACGGAGTAGGCCATAGGGAGTGCGCGAGATGCGGGTATGTTGAGGAGAACATCGTGATCCCCGCGACGGGAAATCACAATTTCAGCACAGACCTTCGTTATGATCCGGAAGAGGTTATTTACTACAATCATCATTACTATGAGTGCCTTGAGTGCGGGAAAAAGCTTGATCCGGTACAGCACACCTTTACCGATTGGGCGCCGATCGAAGGAACTGACACACATGAAAGACATTGTACGGAATGCGGATATCAGGAGATAAGCGCTCATGCGTACGGCACTCAGTATGATGATATAAATCATTGGGAGGAATGCGAATTCTGCGGTAATACCGTCAACAGCGCTCCTCATGAGACGGTTTACGGCTATGACCCTGATAATCACTGGGGAGAATGTGCCTGCGGTTATAATACCGCGACGACAGCGCATAATCCCGTGAAGATTCAGGATAAGGTTGAGCCGAGCTGTACCGAGGAAGGCTCCACGGAAGGAAGCAAGTGCGCGGACTGCGGATATGTGATAGAGGAAGTAGAGACTATCGGAAAGGTCGCGCATGAATATTCCGAGGAGGAGTATGAGTTTAACGAGACCTATCACTGGCATATCTGCGCAAATTGCAGTACTGAAATTGACTGTGCAGAGCATTCACCGGACATGGAAAACGTGACAGATTCGGAAACTACATGCTTGGTATGCGGATGCGCGGTAACAGTAGCTTGATACTACCGATGCGGTAAAAAGCTTTCCGAGCTTACCTATTACAGGAAAAGGAAAAGAGGTTGTCTCACAAAGACAGCCTCTTTTTATTCAGAAAGGTATAAATAAATGGATAAAGAATAGCTTGAAAGTTTTTGGGAAGTTTCAGAAACACTTTTTCCAAAAAGGGCTTCAAAAGAATAAACTCTTTGCCGGAGCTGTGTCGAATGCTTTTCGATCGATACAGCTCCGGCTTTATTTGCAATGGTATCAAGCGCGTTATTTTAACGCAGACGCTTTGTAGCAACTGCCCCAATTCCACATCGCGTCAAGAATAGGCTTAAGGCTTTTCCCTAATTCAGTCAGAGAGTACTCGACTCTCGGCGGCACCTCGGCATATACCGTTCGTGTGACAAGTCCGGTTTTTTCCATGTCGCGAAGCTGTGAGGTCAATACCTTTTGAGAAACGTCTCCGATAGATTTTTTAAGCTCGCCGAAGCGTTTTGTGCCCGGCATAAGATCACGTAGGATCAGCACCTTCCATTTATCTCCGATAAGCGTCAGTGTAGTTTCAACGGGACAGGCGGGCAGGGATTTTAGGTTTTTCTGTTCGCTCATATTAATCCTCCATGCCGACAGAGGCGGCTTAAATATAATTTGAAGAATTTTCGTGTTTTGCTCCGCAAAAAAATTATGCGTAAAACCGGCCGCATTCCGATGCGATGTTATTTTTCACGCTGATAACTCATGCCGCCGCAGGCGGCGAAGAAAAGCGTTTTTATCGTTTTTCATTTCTGCTGAATAATTCAGTCTGCGTCTACTGCATAAATTATATCATATGTGCGTCTGTAAGTCAATATTCAATGGTCATTTTGATATCTGAAAAAATTTTTAGTAGATTTTTACCCACAGTTAAATCGACGAAAAGCCATGTGTTTGCTTAAATGTTTCCTTTAGGAAACCGTATAATAGTGACTTTTAAGTAACTACGGCACAATAAAGTGCGTACTTTACAAATCCAAAATGAGCGTGTATAATAAAGACAAAGCAAATCGACGACAGCTGTTTTGATGCTTTATTAAAAAATATGGAAACGGTTTAGGAAATAAAGTTTGAAAACAAATTTTCAAATCTTGACATCACGCATGATTATGTGAGCCCGAAAGCACGGCGCCGATTTTGCCAAGGGCAAACCGTACAAAACGCAGATTTGGCGTAAGAAAGGAATGGTTATAATTATGAATAATATTCAGAAGGCTATAGAACTGATCGGAACGTTTGCGACCGGAGATACGGAAAAAGCAGAGAATCTGCTTGCAAATGACTATATACAGCATAATTTGTCATATGCTACAGGGCGGGAGGCGTTTCTTAAATCAGTTTCGGCGCTCGCTTCGGCACCGATCGGTACTACGGTAAAAAATATGCGCGCATTTGAGGACGGCGACAAGGTTTTTCTTCACACTATTTATAATTTTGCCGGTTCAGGCGAACAGGTCGCGTTTGATATCTTCCGTTTTGATAACAAGGGGAAAATAGCTGAGCATTGGGATAATCTTGCCGCAAAGACCGAACCTAATCCGTCCGGAAGAACACAGACAGACGGTACAATAGAAATTAAGGATTTAGATAAGACCGAGGCCAACCGCGAGCTTGTAATTAACTTTCTCGCGGACGTTATGCAGGGAAAAAATCCACAACGAACTCCCGATTACTTTGATGGGGATAAGTATTTGCAGCACAATCCGGGGATAGCAGACGGCTTATCCGGTCTTGGGGCCGCTTTGTCAGCTCTTGCCGAGCAAGGTATCCAAATGATATACGATAAAGTTCATTATGTGCTTGCGCAGGGAAATTTTGTTCTCGCAGTCAGCGAGGGTTCTTACGGCGGAGTCCATACCTCGTACTACGATCTGTGGCGAGTTGAAAACGGAAAAATTGCCGAGCACTGGGATGTAATGGAGACAATAGCTGACAGATCGAAATGGAATAACCGGAACGGAAAGTTTTGAATTTCAGATGATGGCGGGCTTTGTGCGCATCCGGTCATTGCGCGGACCGATACAGAAATACGATGCTTTGCCTTGGGAAAGGAAGTGTTATAAATATGACACAGGCAGAAAAAAGATTATATCTGATAAAAGCGCTGCTCAGTGAAAGGCGGTGTTATGACGATACGTTAATACCGGGTAAAGCGGAAGAGCAGAAGCGACTGCTGCGCTCGCTCATGAATATTCGCGCTCCTGAAAAAACAAATGAGGATTTTATCAGGATACAGGACGAGTATCTTAGGGCTGAAACTGCTGCGAAGGGGATAACCGATTTCAAAACGCTTGTGCCGATATCTGATGGCATTTACCTTTGGCAGGGAGATATTACTACTCTTAAATGCGACGCTATCGTAAATGCGGCAAACAGCAAAATGACAGGCTGTTATTATCCGTGTCACGGATGTATCGATAACGCGATACATAGCTTTGCGGGTATTGGGCTCAGACTGGAATGCGCCGAGCTGATCAAGCGTCAGGGACATGATGAGCCGGTAGGCAGCGCGAAAATCACCGGGGCGTACGATCTTCCATGCAGGTATGTTATCCATACGGTCGGACCGTTTATCGGAGACGCGGTGACGGAAGAGGATGAAGAGGCGCTGGCTTCCTGTTATCGCTCCTGCCTTATGACGGCGGAGGAATACGGTCTAAGAAGCATAGCGTTTTGCTGTATTTCCACGGGTGAGTTTCATTTTCCGAATAAAAGAGCAGCGGAGATAGCGGTTGAAACGGTAATGTCTTATAAAAAGCGTACTGATAGTAAGATCGAGGTGATATTCAATGTTTTCAAAAGCATGGACTACGAAATTTACCGGGAGCTTCTCGGAGAAGGTTGAAAAGCTGAGGAATGAAATAAAAAACGCCGACGCCATTATAATCGGCGCGGGAGCGGGGATGTCCGCTTCCGCGGGCTTCACTTACGACGGTGAGCGTTTTATGAAATATTTTTCGGATTTTCACGATAAGTATGGTATCGATGACATGTATTCAGGAGGCTTTTATCCATTCGATACGCTTGAAGAATATTGGGCGTGGTGGTCAAGACATATTTATGTCAATCGTTATGACGTTTCTGTCGGCAGTCCATATATCAGGCTTTTGGATATTGTAAAGGATAAGGACTATTTTGTGCTGACTACAAATGTGGATCACCAGTTTCAGCTTGCGGGGTTTGATAAGAAGAGGTTGTTTTATACTCAGGGCGATTACGGCTTATGGCAATGTTCGAACGCGTGTCATCAGAAGACCTACGATAATGAAAGCGCCGTTCGGCATATGGTTTTGCGGCAAAAGGATATGCGTATACCGTCGGATCTGATCCCGAAATGTCCCGTATGCGGCGCGCCTATGACAATGAATTTGCGCAGCGACGATAAGTTTGTGCAGGACGAGGGCTGGTATGCCGCCGCGGAGCGTTACCTGACGTTCATTCGTTCACATAAAAAAATGCATATTCTTTTTTTGGAGCTTGGAGTCGGAATGAATACGCCCGCGATCATCAGATATCCGTTTATACGTATGACGGCGGAGTTCCCGAGTGCGGTTTACGCCCGGGTGAATCTCGGGGAGTGCAGCTGCCCTGAGGCGATAAGGGACAAGGCTATTTGTATAGATGGAGATATTGACGAGGTTCTGAGGAAAATTTCAGAATTTAAGCAATAATACAGAAAAGAAATGTAAAAAAGCGCGGTGCCTATATAAAGGAGCCGCGCTTTTTTGGGGCTGCGTCCAAGCCATTTATAGAAAAGTTCTTGAGGGTTTAAATTACTGAGCGGCGTCAACAATTACGGAGAAGTCATGAGCCTTCAGAGAGGCGCCTCCGATAAGACCTCCGTCGACATTGAGCTTTGCAAGCAGTTCGGCTGCGTTTCCTGCATTCATAGAGCCGCCGTACTGAATAACAGTCGCCTGCGCGAGAGCTTCACCGTACATAGCGGAAAGCGTGCGTCTGATAACGCCGCAGGTTTCATCAGCCTGTTCAGGCGTCGCGGTAAGACCTGTACCTATCGCCCATACCGGCTCATAGGCGATGATAACGTTTTTCATCTGCTCAGCGTCAATACCCTCAAGGTCAAGCTTGGTCTGCATGGAGACTACCTCGTCGGTTATGCCGGAAAGCCTCTGCTCCTTTACCTCGCCTATGCAGAGGATTACCTTAAGCCCGGCCATAAGCGCGGCCTTTACGCGCTGATTCACCGTCGTATCGGTTTCTCCGAAGTACTGACGGCGCTCGGAATGTCCTATAATGACATACTCAACGCCGCACTCGGTAAGCATTTTAGCGGATATTTCCCCGGTATAGGCTCCGCTTTCCGCGAAATGTACGTTCTCAGCGCCTACCTTTATATTCGTTCCCTTTGTGGCTTCGACGGCAACGGCTATATCCACGTACGGAACGCAGATAACTGTTTCACAGCCTGTTTTTCCTGCGACCAGCGGTTTCAGCTCTTCGATCAGAGCCTTGGCTTCAGACGGGGTTTTATTCATTTTCCAGTTTCCGGCAATAACTACCGGCCTTTTTGATTTATCCATAAAAATACGGTTCCTTTCTATATACTATTATGTTTGCGTTGTTAATTCATCGGCGCGCAAAAAGTTTTTCCGACTGATCGGTATTCAAAAGACGACGGCTTTTCATCGGTGCGGATGAAAAACCGTCAGCTTCAATAAATTAATCCTTATCGTTCAGACAGGCGATGCCGGGCAGCTCAAGTCCTTCAAGGAATTCAAGAGAGGCTCCGCCTCCGGTGGAAACATGGGTCATTTTGTCGGCAAATCCGAGAGCCTCGACCGCCGCCGCCGAATCTCCTCCGCCGATTATCGTTACCGCTCCGCAGTCAGCAAGCGCTCTGGCGACTCCGCGTGTACCGTTTGCGAAATTGGTCCATTCGGAAACTCCCATAGGACCGTTCCAGACTACCGTACCGGCGCCGTCTACCGTCTTTGCGTAAAGCTCAGTGGTGGTAGGTCCAATATCGAGACCCATCCAACCGTCCGGAATGGAATCTGAATAAATCCTCATGCATATCGCGTCCTCGGCATAGGTGCGGGCGATGATATTGTCTACCGGAAGCATAAAGTTTACTCCCTTTTCATGAGCTTTTTCAAGAAGCTGCTTTGCAAGCTCAAGCTTATCGTCCTCGCAGATCGAAGTACCTATACTGTTGCCGAGAGCCTTTAAGAAGGTATACGCCATCCCGCCGCCGATGATAAGAGTATCCACCTTGTCGATGAGGTTGTTTATAACACCTATCTTATCAGAGACCTTTGCGCCTCCGAGAATAGCCACAAACGGGCGTTTCGGATCGTTAAGCGCTCCGCCCATAATAGTGATCTCTTTCTGAATCAGATATCCGCATACGGCGGGAATACCCGGACAGAACATAGCGACGCCCGCTGTTGATGCGTGAGCTCTGTGAGCCGTGCCGAATGCGTCGTTTACATATACATCGGCAAACTGTCCGAGAGCCTTCGAAAATTCCGGATCGTTCTTTTCCTCTTCCTTGTGGAAGCGTACGTTTTCGAGAAGCATTACATCACCGTTTTTAAGAGCCGCGACCTTAGCCTTTGCGTCTTCTCCTATAACGTCTTTAGCGAGCTCTACCTTCTTTCCGAGCAGCTCGGTAAGCTTTTCGGCAACCGGAGCGAGCGAATATTTCATGTTGAACTCACCCTTCGGTCTTCCGAGATGAGAACAAAGAATAACCTTTGCTCCTTTGTCCGCCAGATATTTGATGGTAGGCAGAGCCTCAACTATTCTCTTTGGGTCGGTGATAACTCCGTCCTTGAGCGGTACGTTGAAATCACACCTCACCAGCACCCTTTTGCCGGTTACATCAACATCCTCAATGGTTTTCTTATTGTACATCATACAATCTTACGCTTCCTTTCTTTATTTAAAACATCGGCTTTTTGAGCTTTTGCTTATTAACTATTCAAATATAATGTTACCATATTTTCGGTGATTTATCAAGAGGTTTTTTAAATTTTTCAGTAAATTTCCCATATAATTTCATAAATGTTCATACTTCGGGTACTGCGGCTTATATGCGTTATATTACCTGAAATTATTTGATAAATAATACAATTGCCTTCTTTTCGTGGAAATACTGCCGCACTGTATCAAAAAATATATCTTATCCCCGAATCACGTACTTTGAGTTAATTAAAGATTTCCAGAATCATCACACAGCTTTCATATTGGTATTATAAAATATTAATGATAAAAAGTTAATCCAGCCGAAAGGATACAGAAAATTGATCAGCTCCGATAATATCTGCAAAGGCAGCCTGCTAAGAAATATAACCTTCGATTTCCGGGGCGACGTCCTTTGTGTGTTAAGTAACCGTGAAGAGGATATAAGATGCCTTTTTTCCATTCTCAGCAAAAGTAAAAAACCGGACAGCGGTTTGACAGCGCTTCCGGAAGGTGTGATACCGTTTCTCCCATCATCCGGAGCGTTTCCAAGGACGCTGAAGGTATCCGACTGCCTGAAATTCGTTAAAGCCATGACAAGAACCTCAGATGCTCCCGCGATAGTAAAGGAGCTTGCCGAAAATATAGCAGACGTGCGTTTCGGAAATTTAAGTCCGCTTCAAGCCTTAAAAGGCGCTGTCGCCGCGCTTCTTATATGCTCTCCGGAATATATCATTCTCGAGGATCCGGCAAAGGATCTATCGCCATCGGAATACGGACAGCTTTCGGGTCTTTTAAATAAATTATCAAAACACGCCAAGATTATCTTTTCCTGTTCAGTCCCATCGGTATTTGAGGAGGTAAGCGATAAGCTTCTGGTTCTGTCGGACGGGAAACAGCTCGAATACGGCGATACCGCGGAGGTGCTGAAAAAGGCCGACAGTCCCGGTATGCTTATATGCCGGATTAAAGGAAACAAGGAAAAAATATCTGAAATACTCGGTTTTGACGGTATAAGTATCGAGGATACGGACCGCGGAGGGATCTGTAAAGTAACCGTGCCGGAAACGGAAAACCGGCGCCGTGAAATAAAAAAAGCGGTCTCAAAGGCCGGTATGGCGCTGCTGGATATCCACAGCGACAACGGGACGCTTAAATCCCTGATCCGTGCGTTAAGCGACCGCGAAAGCGAACTGCTTTCCGAATACGAAGACGCTGATACGGATATTGCCGATGAGCTCATCGCGTTCAATCACGATACCGGCTATGAATACGATGATGAGGACGACTCCGAGGATACGGATACCGGAACGGATGAGGAATCGGAACAAAATAACGAAGCCTCCGGCGTAAAGCCGGACATCGCTTCCCTGCTTTCACACGGTGAAGACGATGACGAAACGTCAGATCACGGAGAAAGCACGCTTTTTTCCACAGACTCGGAACAAGACAAATAAAAGCTTGAGATCCGTAAAGAAAGGACCCTAATATATATGATGGGCATATATACCTATGAGCTTAAGACTCTTCTCACAGGGCTTAAGGCTTATATTTTTACCGCGTTTATGATATTGAGCGGCGGCATATTCGTTGCCTACTGGAATCTTTATAACGGTGTGCCAAGCACAGAATATTCGCTTGCTTTCATAACCGTCCCGCTTATGGCGGCGATTCCTTTTCTCACGTTTTCCTCGTATTCAGGGGAGAGAGCGGCCGGGGCCGACATCATGCTTTCCTCTATCGGTGTGAAAACCAACGCGCTGACTGTTTCAAAATTTCTTGCATACATGACAGTGTTTACCTTCAGCTTCGTTTTTTTGCTGATCGTACCGTTTATTTTCGCGATCTTTGCGGATATCAATATAGCCGGCGCACTGTCGGGACTTCTGGGATATTACCTTTACGGTGCCGCTTTAATGGCGCTGTGCCTGTTTGTGTCATCCGTTACGACACGTCCGCTTTACTCGGCTATAGCTTCATATTCGGCAGTCCTTATAACGTATCTCTGTGAAATAGTCCTTTTATACATAGCTGACGGTATTTTGGCCTCCTTTTTCCTGCTCAGTGTTTTGATACTGCTTTCCGCTCTGGTCGTTTATTATCTGACAAGATCTGAGACAGTCTGCATAATATTTGCCGTGACGCTTGAGATCATAGTTATAATTTTAAGATTTACGGCGCCGGATTTTTTTGCCGGTATATTCGGAAGCGTAATGGGCATATTCGCGCTGCGCGACCCTTTGTCAGGGTTTCTTTACGGACTGCTCGATCTGACGTGCGTTGTAAAATATGCGGTCATAACCGCGGTTTTTCTGCTGCTTACCCGGCTGTCATTACTCTCAAGAAGAAGCTCATAGGCAAAATTCAAATCAAATTCCGAAAGGAACGGTCCTGAAACATGATATATAAAAAGCTGTCCGATAAGCTGGGAGTCAAACGCTCAGCATATGCGACGATAATATGCGCGTGCGCCGTAATACTGGCAGCGGCTCTGATCTTATCGCTTGTGTCCCTGATTCCGTCATATATTTCAAAACTTGATATGACATCAAATAATATGTATACATTGTCCGACACCAGCCGCGAGATTCTGGAAACTCTCGACGAAAATGTGACTATCTATCAGCTCTCTTACGCAGGTGAGGAAAATGAGACGATCAGGGTTTTCCTTGAACGCTACGCAGGGGAGACCGACAAAATCGAGGTGGTGAGTCTGGATATTGAAGAGGACGCCGGTATTATCGGCTCTTATACCTCATCCAGCCCGGAGTCAAACAGTCTGATAATAGTCTCAGAGGACAGGTATCGGTTTATTCCATACAACCGGCTGTTCAGCTACTCCACCGATGCCTACTATGCCGCGTTCACCTTTTATTCCTATTACTATCAGAACGGCGTTATAACCTCAAGCTTTACCGACTTTCTGAAGTACTACGCACCATACTACGGACTGTATGACGGTTACGCGTATGAGATGCAGGTTACCTTGGCTCTCAGGTACGTTTCCGCATCAGAGCTCCCAAGCCTTTATATGATGCTGGGACATTCAGAAACGGGAATCTCAGAGGATCTGGCGAGCCGCATAGCTGACTCGGGAATAGAGCTTCTCCCGCTCAGGGCTGATACGGAGGATATACCAGACGACGCGGACTGTATTCTTCTTATGCCGGTCACGGATATTACGGAAAACGAATACAACAAGCTTAAAGAGTATATAGAAGGAGGAGGCAGGCTGATGCTTATAACGACCTACTCAGCCGATGCCGAGTTTGAAAACCTTCTCCGTCTGACCGCCGAGATGGGACTTTCCAGCGATCTGAACGCCTATCTCTGTGAGGACAACGAAAACTACTGCTACAGCGGATATCCGGAGCTTATCATTCCGGATATATCGGATGTTTCGCTCGCCGATCTGCTTGAAAAACAGGAGTCGAGAGTCCTTCTGGGAGGCAGTACCGGCATAACCGTCAGCGAAAGCCTGCCCGACGGGGTAACCGTAACGCCCATCCTTACAAGCTCACCGGACGCGTATACAAAGACCGATACCGAAAACGGTCTTGAGTTTAACGAGGAAACCGACACTCGTTCGACATACCTTACCGGAGTAGCCGCGACGACCGAAAACGGCGGCGGACTTGTCTGGTTCTCCTCCGGAGCCGTGATCTATGATGATTACGACATTTACTCGAATTTCGGAAATAAGCTGACCTTTATGCTTTTTTTAAATACGCTTACTGAAAATGAGGCAGCCCCTGAAATAGCCCCGGCGATGTCTGTCGATACGTTGATCGACGCCGGAGAGCCGTTTATATATACTTTTCTGGCTCTTTTCTGCCTGCTGATTCCCGCAGGTCTTGTGGTTTTCGCGGTGATTCGGTACAAAAAGAGATAGGAACTGTGAAAACAGACTTTTAAAAATTTTGTTTGATTTCTTCAGACGGAGCTCCGATACAATTTTTTCATACTTTAAGAGAGGTTTTTAAAGGATTGAGGCTGTCTCAAAGTGCAAAATAGATAAAAGCCAAGGTCAATGAAGCGTTTTGCCCTTGGCTTTTTTGGTTGGAATGCACAGGCTGTTTACAGTATGCTGAAAACCGGTAGGTACATAGCAATATACACAAACATGGGAGTTTTAGGCGGCGCGGTGCGTCGCATCCGGGAACCTGTGAACAACGGTTCCCGTTGTGCCGGCGATGATTCCACACCGTAAAACGTCCCACCGGGACATTTTAATTCTCAAAAAACCGTTTTATCGATTTTTAACCGTTTTAATAGACACGAAAAATTTTCGTGTTTTGCTTAGGCAAAACAAAAAGCGTTCAGCTAAAAAATTTAAGCGTGAAACAATCCGCATTTTGACGAGATGAAGAAAATTTCGTCCTCCGCAGAGGATTACAGGGGCTTTGCCCTTTGACCAAAACTTTTTGTGTATTATTTTTGGCGAATTGACTATTTCTGCACGCAGAAAGGTGGAACTTTTTTTAAAAGCTCCACCTTTAAATATAAATTGTTTTACTCTGCGTCGGTGTAAGTAATCGTGTAGCTTGCCGAACCGCTAACGCTTTCTATAAGTATATAATCGGAATCCACTACGTTTCCGTCGCCATCCGTAATGACATAAGTCTTACCTTCTATGGCTCTCGGGTCATATCTGAATGTTTTTCCGGTACTGAAGGATACTGTTTCGGATACGGTTGTTCCGTCCATTACTATGGTAAGTGTGATGTCCTGACAAACCACTACCACTTTATCGACAAGTTTACCGTCTTCGCCGTATATATAAGTTACCCTGTTGCCGTCCTCATTCTTTACGATCTCTTTGGATGTCGGTATGCCGCCCTCAAAATAGTACCAGCTGCCGTCAAGCTCACGTTCGCCGGTTACTTTCAGACCGCTTTCGAAGTACATGCCCTGAACCAGACCGTTGCAGATGGAGGCAAGTCCCGTTTCATTGAATCCGTAGAATACACCGTCCATCTCCACAACCATATTGATTATCAGAGCGCCCGTTTCCTCATCGGCGATATAGAACCCGTCGGATACCTCGATACGTCCGAACTGCATCACACCATCCTCAAAGAGACGCTTGGCTGTGGTACGCACCCAGCTACCGGAATCGAGCTGAACATAGTGCAGAGTATCATACACGCCGTCGCAAAGCCCGACAAGCTTACCTGAGGAATCAAAATTATAGTAGAGACCGTCTATAACATTTACGCCTGTTACCTTTGTCATAGTCACAGGATCACCGTATTCGGTCTTATCCTCGTTCCAGCCCGGAGTGGTCAGTCCGAATGCCTCCGAAGAGGGCTTGACAAGTCTGATATCGGAGTAACGGATCGTATAATTATTTGCGTCGGGATACGCTTTATTTGCGTTCTTTTCGGGGTTCCAGGGTCTGTTGACATTCAGAGACCATCCGGTAACAGAGATCTGGAAAACCTCAAATTCGTTTTTAGCAGAACCGCCTATGCTTGCGACGGGTATCCTTATCGTTACCCATCCGCCCTCATCATCAGGGTTATCCTTGCGTATATTATTCCAAAGCTCATCACTGTCAAAGGCGAAGCTGAAGGATGAATAGTTCCAGGTACGCAGGTAGTATTTTCCGTCCTTTAATCTGAGGCTTCCGGAAACACTGATGGAGCCGTCCCTTGATGTAAATGTTTTGTTACCTAATACCGTTCCGCCGTTTGAATATGTGTAGTTTCCGGTAACATATCCGGTCTGTGTGGCCTCGTCATAATCGACAACCTCATACATACGCTCCCTTTGTCCTACATTAACAAGGAAATCTACCGGAGCCTTTCCGGACATATACATATCAAACTCAATGTATTGATAACTCGAAATATTGGTAACCGGAAGGTTTATATTTATCGCGTGAACTCCTCCGCGGTCAAAGACCGCCTCGGTGTTTTTATCGGTATAAACGACCTTTCCGGAATTGTTGTTAAGGAAATCAGAGAGATCGGCGATCGTCTCGGTAGACTGCATCTTATCTGGGATAATGATACCGTTTTCGTAATAGCGGGTAACGCCGTCGTCCTCGGTGACATATCCGTCTCTGAGCGTGACGCCTTCCACTACATACTGAGGCTCATCCGCTTCGTAAACATAGAAGTTGTCAAGATATATAGTTCCCTGACCGGCGTTCTGCACATACTGCATAAAGCGGATTTCGGAGAATCTTGTGAAATTGGCGTCGGTAGTAAATCTGTAGGAGTCTACCAGCTTGACGCCGTTTATATATACGTCGATCGTCATTGCAGGAACGTCTATTACGGAAGATATCCTTGTGTATTCGTCTGTCTGAAGTCTTGCAATGTAGTTTCCGCCGAGCGTAATATAGCCGTCTTTATTAAGCTGGAGAATACCGTAGAACTTTCTTGTGACACCGCCGATTACCTGAAGAAGGTTAAATCCGTCAGCATCCCAGTCGGTTCCGATTTTCAGGTCGTAATCAATGACGATGCGTTTGCCTTCAGTTTGTTCATTAGCTACCCATGCGTTCATATAAGGGTCGGTGTTTGAAGTATAGTTGAAATAACCGATTGCACGGTTTCCGTCGCCTCTGTCTTCAACTATTATATCGTTGCCCTTCATAACGGCGTTTAAATAATTGTTCCCGGTCTTGTTATAATTCACCAGGCTCTCGATTCCGGTTTTTGTGTTGATGATACCGGGTTCAAGGTCATTGAAATCAGCGTAGTAGATGTAGCTGACATCGGATGAGTGCGGGGCGTTGACATACGGGGCGTCAGGAGTATAGCCCGCGACATTTTTTCCTATTATACCGTCGATGCGTCCGTCAGAGCCTATCTGATATTCATCCTCGCCGACAGTTATATTACTTTTCTGCATAACGCCGTCAACAAAGTAATAATAGTCGTCACCCATGCGGACAGCGCCGTCAGCCGTACCGAGACATCTTCCCGAGGCGTCGAAGCTGTACGACAGACCGTCCTCAAGATCGATCACCGCAGCGTCCTTTACGATCTCGTTAGTCCACGGAGCGTAGTAGAAGGTGTTGCTGCCATAGGTCGCCCATCCGTATCCGTATTTAGGAAGGCGGACGCCGTCAACCGTATCTCCGAAAACCTCGTCAACTGAGGTCACGGGTACGTAAGTGATTAAATTTATAGATTCAAAGAATATGGTTTCGGTGCCGTTGTTATAAAGTCTGGTCACACCGTCCTCCGCAAACGCATAGTCGAGATCCCAGCCGGAGGTGGTGAAACGCAGAGTCTCTATATCCGTCCAGGTCGAGGAGCGGTTTTTACTAAAATCACTAAGCTCTACTACATATGACGTCCACCCGTCGGCCGATATCGGATTTTTGCCGATGTTTCCTGAAGATGTAGTGCCGTCTGATTTAAAAGCGGTATATGTTTTGTCGCCGAAGTTCAGATTATGATGCCAGTAGCATTCTTTTTTGTCGGAGGGATCGACAAAGCTGTTCGAAAAGATCAGGTTTGTCGGAACCTGCTGTATACCGTCGGTATAAAAATTGATCTCCAGCGCGTCATAGCCGGTAAGGTCGGTTTCAAGAGTAAAGAACTTAAGCTCCGCTCCGCCTTTGATCTGCGTCCACTCCCAAAGCGTGTGACCCGGAAGAATATTATCGTTCTGAATCGCGGCGCGGCTGGCATTGATAAGATCCCTGATGCCGTCGGTGTTCGTGGGAAGAGTTTTGCCTGTGGTAAGCGCCTTGGACAAATCAACCGCCGGCGTTCTGCTGACATAATGCGTTACGGCGCCGTCGCTGCCATATACATAACCGCCGACAGTTGTACCCGCTATTCTTGAGCCGTTATAGATCTGGTACGCTTTTCCGTTCAGCTCACCGAAACCGTTTACGGCTTCTTTTTCACCGAGGTAGGTTTCGCTGTAGTAAGCGGAGAGATTATCGATACAAAGATCTCCCTCGCTGAGGTTTCCGGTATTGCCCTGATACATGCGGACTGCGTTAAGGATAAAATCCGTATCGCTTAGCGTATAATCAGTTCCATCGACACTGTATGTACCGGCTATCGTAGCCTTTTGCGTGTCGCTGAGGAAAACATAACCGTCAGGGTTAATATTCACGCCGTTAATATAAATATAATACAGATTTATCGATGGGACAACATGAACCGCTACGGTTGTGAAAACTTCGCTGTTAAGATATCCTATTATATTTCCGGGCTGTGAACTTGGATAAAGCTCGCCTTTACTTGTCACTCCTATGAGCGGAACGACCATGTTTGCGGCACTCGTGTTGATAACACGGGTAAGAGCGCCGAAAAGCTGCGCGTTTCCGCACATGCCGGTGCTGTACTTAAGATCCGTCTGGAAAACAAATCCCTTACCCTTTGTATCCCCGAATTTTTTCAGAGCGCTGTTCTTGTCGGCGGAGTTCTGGTTTATAAGGTCGATGTACATTTCACCGGCTTCAGCTTCCTTCGTAAACTGTATAGCTTTGCCGCCGAAGCCGTCATCCACCACGACAAAGGTACTGCCCGCAGAGGATTTATCGACCAAATTAAGAACCGTATCGGGAGTGGATACTCCTCCGAATACATCTATTTTGTTAGGATCCCGAACCGTCTCAACACTCAGTGCGTTAAAGTCGGTATTAAAAATAATACTGCTTTCTCCTACCGCTTCAATGAGTTCATCGACAGTCACATCGCCCGCTGTTCCACCCACGGGTATCACGACTTGCTGAGTGCCGCTTGTCTTTACTGTGTCAGCTGCCACTGAAAACGGGAAGAGTCCTGTCAGCATCAGCGCCGAAAGCAGAAAAGCAAGCATTCTTGTGCCACGTTTCATATCAGTTTCTCCTTTATATAGTGATGGTATTTAAATTATAGTATATTTTTTCAAAAAAGTCAATAATATATTGAAACGAAAAGAATAATTTGTCAGTTGTGTATAAATTGAAAAGAAATTTTTAGTGAATTTGACATACAAAATATTGACTAACCGGAATATTTGTGCTACAATTAACGTAATAAAAAGAATTTAAGATCGCGCTTCAGATGAAAGGAACAGCTTGTAAAATAAATGATAACTTTTGAAACCGTAAAAAACAACGAGGCAATAAGAACATATATACAATGCGCCGACGAGTCGCTCAAAGCGCTCGGATACACGGAGCACAGCTTTCAGCACGTCACAAGGGTCGCGGAGACCGCGGCGTATATACTTAAGACTCTGGGCTATACCGAAAGAGAGACCGAGCTTGCCCGCATTGCGGGATATCTGCACGATATAGGAAATCTTGTCAACCGTACAGACCATTCCCAAAGCGGAGCGGTCATGGCGTTCCGTATACTGGATAACATGGATATGCCGGCAAACGAGATTGCGGAGATAGTTACCGCGATAGGCAATCATGACGAGGGAACGGGGGTGGCGGTAAACGCGGTTTCCGCCGCCCTGATACTGGCGGACAAGTCCGATGTTCGCCGCACACGGGTACGGAATACCGACATAACCGCCTTTGATATCCATGACAGGGTAAATTATTCCGTTGTGAGATCGGATCTGAAAATAAACGAACAAAAAACGATCATAAAGCTGAAGCTGCAGATAGACACTCATATAAGCTCTGTCATGGATTATTTCGAAATATTCCTTGGGCGTATGGTAATGTGCCGAAACGCGGCAAGAAAGCTCGGTCCGGAATTCAAGCTGATAATAAACGAGCAGCAGCTGCTCTGAACCTTGTCTGATTAACTCTTAATTTCCTTGCCGGCTTTCGAAAAACATCAATTTACTTTTGTAAGAAAAGTTCTTGCCGACTTTCGAAAATATAAATTTACTTTTGTAAGAAAAGCTCTTGCCGACTTTCGAAAAACATCAATATTACTTTTGTAAGAAAAGCTCTTGCCGACTTTCGAAAAACATTAATATTACTTTTGTAAGAAAAGTTCTTGCCGACTTTCGAAAGACATCAATTTACTTTTGTAAGAAAAGCTCTTGCCGGCTTTCGAAAGACATCAATTTACTTTTGTAAGAAAAGCTCTTGCCGGCTTTCGAAAAACATCAATATTACTTTTGTAAGAAAAGTTCTTTGCCTACTTTCTTACAAGAAAGTAGGAGAAAATGTATATAAACAATATTGAACTGAAACACGGCCTGACGCTTGCTCCGATGGCGGGAGTGACGGATATTTCATTCAGAGCGCTCGCCAGGGAATACGGAGCGGAGCTCACGGTAAGCGAGATGGTATCCGCCAAAGGCGTATATTATAAGGATAAAAAGACCGCATCGCTTGCCGCGTCAGGTCCCGAAGAAACACCTTTCGCGCTTCAGCTTTTCGGCTCGGAGCCTGAGATAATGTCGTATGCCGCCTCTAAGCTGAGGGAAATCAATCCGGGTATATCCGTAATCGATATCAATATGGGATGCCCGATGCCGAAAATAACCGGAAACGGCGACGGCTGCGCGCTTATGAAAGATCCCGAGCTTGCCGCGAGGATAGTACGCGCGCTTTCCGATAACTGCGGACTTCCGGTGACCGTAAAAATACGCACCGGCTGGGACGCAGAAAGCATAAACGCCCCATACCTCGCCGCGCTTTGCGAGGCAAACGGCGCCAAGGCGATCTGTGTACACGGCAGGACGCGCGACCAGCTTTACCGCCCGCCGGTAGACAGGAAAACGATAAGACAGGTCAAGAGAGCCGTTTCAATACCGGTAATAGCCAACGGCGGTATATACAGCGCAAGCGACGCGGTCGAGATGCTGGAAGAAACAGGCTGCGACGGAATAGCGATAGGTCAGGGTGCGCTTGGCAGACCATGGATATTCAGGGAAATACTCTGCGCTTTGGAAGGAAAGCCGTACACTCCGCCGAATACGGAGGAAATACTGAAAACCGCCGCGCGTCATGTGCGGATGCTTTGCGCCGATAAAGGCGAGTTCATCGGAACAAGAGAGGCAAGAAAACATCTCGGATGGTACATAAAAGGTCTGCCCGGAGCCGCGGAGGCAAGAAATAAAATAAACCAAGCTTCAAGTGTTACGTCTCTCATTGAAATACTGCAAACTCTGTCCGACGGCTATATATTGTAAGCTATATTGTAAATCAAATATTATCAAGATGAAAATTATTGCTCCCGCACTTGATTTTTGGGCGTTTTTATGATATAATTATTTGCAACACTTCATTTAAGTCTAATTGAAAGGAAAAAACAAGACAATGAAAAAAAGAATCATTTCAGTCTTACTTCTTGTCTGTGTACTTGTCCCGGCGCTTTCCGGATGCGCCGCTAAATTGTACGACTATGAAACCTACGCGGACCTGATCAGACTGGCTGATACCGTGGGAGTAGAAATATTCCTGTCCGATATAAACAACGGCATAACAGACGCTTACCGCGGCTCCGTTGACGAGGATGACGTAAAGGAAAACGAATATACTGCCGCCAACGAGGACATTCTCATCGAACACGGCGACGTTACGGAAATCGACTATGTCGGGACAATAGACGGCGAGGAGTTTACCGGCGGCTCCGCTACCGGGGCGACTCTTGAAATAGGCTCGAATTCTTATATAGACGGCTTTGAGGATGGCCTTATCGGTTATACCGTGGGCGACAAGGTAACGCTTAATCTCCGTTTCCCCGATGACTACCAAAACAACACCAGCCTCAGAGGCAAGGACGTTGTATTCGAGGTAACGATAAAGTCAATTACCAGAAACACGTACCCGGAATACAACGACGAGAACGTAAAGAAATATACCGATTACGAAACGGTATCCGAGTTTGAGACCGAGACAAGGAAGGAGGTTATCCGCAGCCTTGTTTGGCAGGAATATTTCACTCAATGCAAGATAATCAAGTATCCCGAAAAGGAACTGAGACAGTATTATGACGGAACCATCGATTCCGCTACTCAGAACGCCGCGATCTTCGGTATGACTCTTGAAGGCTTTGTTACCACCTATTACGGCTACTCCGATCTCACAAGCTATTTTGAGTATGTGGCGGACGCCGCTCAGCAGTCGGTAAAACAGGATCTGATAATCCTCGGAATAGTTGAGTCCAATCCGTCGCTGCAGCTCAGCGAGGCGGATTATGAAGCTAAGGTCGAGGAGCTGTATAACGAATCGGTGAGCGCCGGAAACTATACCGGAACGCTTAAGCAGTTCAAAAAGGATTATGACAGAGACACTCTTGAGCTGAACATATATTACGATATAGTAATAGATTTTCTGGTCAGCGGTCAGGTAACGTCGGATGACGTGACTAAGAACGGCTTTGTTAAGGACAGAAACGGTCTGCGTTACTACATCGACGACGAAATGCTCACGGGCTGGCATGAGCTTGAAATAGACGGGCAAACAGGTCTGTACTACTTCGATGACGAAACCGGTTATGTCCCTGAAAAATGCGCGCTTGTAACGCCTCAGGGTGAATCCGAGCCGAAATATCTTGAATTTGACGAATACGGACGTTATATAGGTCTGTATGACGGAAGATACGACAACGCTTCGGGAACAAGATTCTTCGAGGAAGGCGTCCTTGTTACCGGCTGGCAGGAATTTGACTTGGACGAGGACGGAACAAACGAGACTTATTACCTTGATCTCGAAAACGGATATATGAAGAAGGGCATCCAGCTCGTCGAGGGTAAGTATCATGACTTCGGAGAGGACGGAGTCCACATCGGTATCGTGACAGACGGTCTCCACGCCGACGACACCGGAACAAGATACTTTGAGGACGGCGATCTGATTACCGGCTGGATAAATCTTGACGTCAACGAGGACGGCGAAACCGAAAGATATTACTTCAATCCCGATAACTACGGTTATATGTGTGTGGACGAGACGACCAAGATAGGCGATACCTACTATACCTTCGGAGAGGACGGAGCTCTCATTGGACTCGCTGACGGCCTGGTAACCGATGACCTCGGTATCCGCTACTTCAAGGAAGGCGTTCTCCAGCTCGGCGAGCAGGTGATCGCAACCGACGGAACGGATTATTCCTACTACTTCGCGTCCCCCGACGGTTACGCGCTCAGAAGCGAATGGCTGACAGAGCCTGACGGAGAGGGTAATGACGTCAATAAGTATTATTACGATGAGGACGGTCATAAGGTGGTAAATCAGACCTTGACCATTGATAGCGTAAAATATCAATTTGACGAGAACGGAAACTATACAATAGTAGAGGATTGACGAGTGGTTTAAGGAATCTTCTTGAAAGAACGATATTATTTAGGGAACTTTTTGAAAAAAGTTCCCTGACGAACTCGTTGAGTTCGTTTCCTTCCAAAAACTTCTCTGAAGGTTTTGAAGGGAAAAAATCGCGGCGCCTATATAAAGGTGCCGCGATTTTTTGGGCTCCGCCCAAGCCTTTTTTAGAAAAGTTCTTGAAAGTTGTTAAGAAAACTTCTTTCAAGAAGTTTTCTTAAATTATGACCATTTCTTTCAAAAAGTTCTCCCTTGACTTTTCTTATAGCAATTCTTTTCGACTGATTTCGTGCCTTTTTTTGGTATTATTTACAATTAAAGCCGAAATTGTTAATAGAATGTACTTGAATGGCATTCCCATTTTGTGGTATAATAAGTGCATACAGGACGAAAATGTAAAAATAAACAGAAATAGAGGAGAGTAAAAAAATGAACAATGTCGTAAAAAGAAATATGGATGTCCTTCACAGGATAGTAATACCGAAGAACATGCTTAAAGAGGCGGGAATCGAGAATAGCAGCGTAGTGATCATGAGAGAAGAGAACGGGGTTATAACGCTTGAAAAAGCCGGAAAGATAACCCGCAATGTTGACGAACTCGGAAGAGTAGTGATACCGAAAGAGCTGCGTGAACCAATGGGAATAAAGGACGACGACCAATTTACCGTTGGGTGTAAGGACGGCAAACTGGTCGTCCGGAGATGTTCCGCTTTAGCGGAATTTTAAGGAAAATAAGATAAAATCGATTTTCCTTAAATTTTTTCCGGAAAAGGGTTGACTTTTCTGAAAAAATAAGCTATAATATAATTACAGCATGAGGCAGACCGCCGTACAGGCATACGGCAGCACCTGCATAAAGAAGTGGCGATAGCACGACCTTACACAATCGGATAACCGACGCCCCATGGTGTTATTATTATAACACAAAAGCTGGCATTTTTCAAGAGGTTTTCCGAAATTTGTATAGGTTTTTTCACAGCGGATATTTTCCGTTAAAAAGTGCATCCGTACCACTGTGCCTTTATGCGTGTCACCGGTACGGATGTTTTGTTTTGTGTTTGGGAGGATCTCCTTTAAAATTATTAATTCCTCCGACAGGGAAACTCATTTTCTGGAGTTTCTTTTGTGAAAGCAAATTCCTCTCCGGAAAAAGCTTTGGCGGCGTACAGCGCTTCAAAGTGATTTGCGGAGAGGATGTAAAAGATATTCCGGAATTTCCGGAGAATTCGGAGACGGAGATGCTTCATCCCGCCTGATGAAAAAAACAACAAAATAATTTTATAGGTTTCCTGCAAAAAAGGAGTTCTCTGAGGGGAACAGGAAACCGCCGGATTACGCAGGAGCAGGCACTCCCGCGCAATTCGTTTAGGGTGGCGATAGCACCCTGCACGACCGAAAAAATCGGACCCGGCGGCAAGGGATATTATAGCATACTTTTGGCGATTTTGCAAGGGGTTTTGTTATATTTTCTCATTGTCGGGCGTTAATGCGTCAGGGGTCGTCGTCCGTTTGGATCGGTAAACCATTACATAATTAAAAAAGTGATGCCGTGTAGGGTTAGCAAAACAGGGAAAGTTCCGCGGGACTGACCTTGTTCCCTACGCGGCGAAATGTTTTTCGATGGGAGCTTATCGGACGGCCCGCCCCTGCGGTATTCGGAAGAAGGCTTCTTTGCCATTTTCGTTCTGTAAAAGCTTTCTGATGGGTATCAGCGGGGGTCAACGGCGATCCGATTATGCTCGCTTCAACTCAGTTTATATAAATTAAATAAGGGGGAACTTTTTGAAAAGTAATGATAATTTTAAGAAAACTTCTTGAAAGAAGTTTTCTTAACAACTTTCAAGAACTTTTCTATAAAGGGCTTGGGCGTAGCCCAAAAAAGCGCGTGACCTGAAAAAGGTCTCGCGCTTTTTTCCCTTCAAAACCTCCAGAGAAGTTTTTGAAGGTTATAGGGAACTTTTTTCAAAAAGTTCCCTAAGAAATATCGTAACTTCAAGAAGTTCCCTTAAATAATATATAAATCAAGCTTCGGAAAGTGAATACTTATCGGAATATAATTTAGTCATTTTTTTGAAATCCTCATCACCCGAACGGACAGCCTTAAGAGACTCATGTAGATTCATATTATTTTGTGCGGTATCGATAACACAGCCGGCGATATTGGAGCAGTGATCCGCGACACGTTCGAGGTTAGTCAGCAGGTCGGACAGGACGAAACCGGCGGAGATGGTACACTCGCCTTGCTGCAGACGAGAGATATGCCTTGAGCGCAGTGTTTCTTTCAATCCGTCGATCACCTGTTCGAGAGGCTCGACATTTGAGGCGGCAGCCATATCTCCGTCCTTAAACGCTTTAAGCGACAGTCCGAGGATTTCTCTGACGGCGTTGCCCAGAACGGTTATTTCTGTTTTTGCGTGCTCCGACAGAGTTATTCCTTTGTCGCGCATTTCCTCGGCGGACTCAATAATATTTACGCTGTGATCGGAAATCCGTTCGAAATCTCCGATGACGCGGAGAAGCTTGGCGGCGTTTGCGCTGTCCTTGTCTCCCATTTGGTAGCTGCTGAGCTTTACCAGATAAGTACCGAGGATATCCTCGTATCGGTCTGTTTCGTCCTCTGCCTCCCGCACTTCTTTAGCAAGCTCGGGACTGTAGCTTACGAGAGCGTCGAGCGATTTATAAAGACCACTTACGGCGGTCTCTCCCATCTTTACGGTAAGCACGTTGCTTCTTTCCAAAGCCACGGGCGGGGTGGAAAGAAGACGCTCGTCGAGCAGAGTAATGGTATCCGGGGACTTGGTATCCCGCACGATAAGGTTAGCGAGCTTTTCAAGCAGTCCTGCCATAGGCAGAAGCAATGCCGTGCAGAGAATATTGAACAATGAGTGGCAGATCGCTATTCCTACCTCGGACGCTGCCTGAGTAAGTATCAGCGGTGAGAATATGGCTCTTATCAGAACAAAGACGGTAAGCCAGACAATGGAACCGATTACGTTAAAGGAAAGATGAACGACTGCCGCGCGCTTTGCGTTTTTATTGGCGCCGAAGGAAGCGAGGATAGCCGTGATGCATGTTCCTATGTTTTGACCCATGATGATCGGGATGGCGGCGGCGTATGTAACCTGTCCGGTCGTACACAGCGCCTGCAAAATACCGACGGAAGCGGAGCTTGACTGTATGATTGCGGTCAGAATCGCGCCGACAAGAAGACCGAGAACAGGATTCTGGAACTTTATAAACAGTTCTCCGAACTCGGGAATGTCAGAAAGACCGGAAACCGATGCGGACATCGCGTCCATACCGAACATCAGTGTGGCAAATCCGAGAAGGATCGTTCCGGTGTCCTTTTTCTTATTGCTCTTGCAGAACATATAGAAAATGATACCGATAAGCGCGAGCACAGGCGTAAAGGAAGATGGCTTCAGCAGCATAACGAAAGCGTTATTGCTTTCTATTCCGCCGAGACTGAGTATCCATGCGGTTACGGTAGTTCCGACGTTCGCGCCCATTATGACGTTTATCGCCTGACGAAGCGTCATTATACCGGAGTTGACAAAGCCGACCACCATAACTGTAGTCGCGGACGAGCTTTGTATGATCGACGTTACGGCAAGTCCGGTGAAAAAACCGGCGAATTTATTTGTTGTCATTTTCTCAAGGAGATAACGCAAACGGTTGCCGGCTCTTCGTTCGAGTGCCTGTCCCATTAAATTCATTCCGAACAAAAACAGGCAGAGGCCGCCTATAAGGCTCAGCGCGTCAAATATATCCATAATATATATCCTTTCGGCGTAAGATTACGACTTTATTCAATTTTTACAATTGCGGAAATTGTAATAAGTATATCAAATTTCGGTAAAATGTGTTACGCAGGTTTTGTAAAATATGTGTAAAATATGTAGTCTGCGGTCAACGGCTCCGGACTTGACTTTAATTTTTGTTTTCGTACACCTCAAGAGCTACCTTGATAAAGGCTTCAACGGCGCGGCTCATATATCGATTTTTTTTAAAACCGAGGCAAAGCTTTCTCAGAGAGTTGGTTTCAAGAAGCTTATAGTATACGCATTTTCCGGATTCGGGAGCGGCGTTTACAAGCAGATCGGGTATCATGGATATGCCCATACCCGCACGGCTCATATTATATGAAGTTATCATCTGATCCGGATATATTTTAACTTTGGGTTCAAAACCCGCCTCGGAGCAAAGCTCCATTGAATGGCGGTATGAGTAGTTGCCTTTTTTTAATATAACGAAGGTTTCGTTTGCGAACTCGGCGAGCGTTACCGCCTTGCATTGCTTTTTCAGATGCTTACCGTTTTTTATGTCCTTTGCCGTTAGCTGGTATTCTGACAGGCGCTCGTTGATGGGCAGCCTGTGCGGAACGCAGAGCAAAATGTTTTCATCAACGAGCGGATAGGAATCGTAAAGCTGACCGTCGAACTTATAATCTATGAGAAGGTCGACGCTTTCGTTTAAAAGCAGGTTCTGAAGGTCGTGCGAATTAGATTCTACCATTTCTATATTTATGCCGCTGTACCTGTCTGAGAATTCTATTATGATTTTTGGATATATAAATGAAGAAATATAATTTTCTCCGCTGACGGTTATGTGTCCGGTTTTCAGCTCGGACATATCGTTTAGCTGAGCCTGAAGCGCGCTTTTTATTTTCAGTATCTTTTCCGCCGCCTCGATATATACCTTTCCCTCCTCGGTTAACACGATCGGCTGACTGCTGCGGTCAAAGATAGTGATTCCGAGCCGGTTTTCCACTTTTTTTATAGACGAAGAAAGCGCGGGCTGTGAAACATAAAGGTTTTTTGCGGCTTGAGAAAAGCTTTTTTCTTTATATACCTCGTAAACGTAGTCTACATCCTCGTACATTATTTAACCGTTCCTTTCGGGAATGAGTGTTTATTTTCCGATAGATTATAAATACAATTATAGCATAATATTTATCTCTAATCAAGCGTTTAAAAGAAATTTAAAATGATATTAAAATTTATGTAAAATAAATTATCTTTATAAATTTGTACATATGGTAAAACTTGTAAATATCTTTTTCGATTAAAATCAGCAAAAAAATATAAATTTTCATTAAATATACTGGTAATCGTCAAAAAACGATATTTTTCAATAAAATTCACGGTATAATAATTTATAAAAAATGAAACATACAAAAAATATACGTTTTGATGATATATTTTGTATGAATATAAATTATTTATATAATAGTTATTAATCTTTGCTTAATATTTATATTATAAATATACAGAATATAATATTGAATACTTAAATAATCAAAATTATTAATACGACCCCTGCTCGATAAATTTTGGGAATTATGTTATAATTTGTCTGTCTTGATCGGAGCTTCAAAAAGACAAATAAAAAATGAAATGGCGAGTTGTATGAGTACATACTTCAAATGCGCTTTTGATGGATTTTCGAAAGCGGATAAAGGCCGTTTCAAAAGAAAGGAAATAAAAATGAAAGACGTTGTTTTTGAATCACAGAAGGCTTGTGAAAGAGAGATGATATACCAGCTGGTCAAGACTCCGGCGGTAACGCATTTAAAAGGAGGGAAGCGTGGTAATGTTTACTCAATACTCGCGCTTGAGAAGATCGGCGAGGACGTGGAAAGCAATTTTGTCTATGACGTTTCGCGCATAGAAAAGAACGCGCGGGAGCTTTTAGAAAGAGTTAAATGCGCTCGTCCCGAGCTGCCTATCAAGGGATTTTTACAGGATCTGATATAAAAAGCCCGGCGGGATCAAACCTGAAATGAATAAAAAGATAACTCCGGGGAAAACTCCCCGGAGCTTAGCGTGAAAGATATATTTCATCGCGTCAAAACGCAGGTGGTTTCACGCCTTGATTTTCTGAAAGCACGCAGCACTTTTGTTTCGCTATGCGAAATACGAAAATTATTAATATCTATTTGAGCCGTCTGACGGCTTGAAGGAGTGATATGGCAAACGCGAAATAAATTTACATTATAAGATTAAGATAGCGGGGGATTCGGTCAGGAAGTCGTTTATGCGTTGGTCATTCTTTGGGTACAAGGAAAAGAGAATCTATATTGACGTAATATAACGGATTGTTTTTCAGAGTGAACCTGAATTCCAGCGAATCTATTTTCAGATCCGGTACAGCCGTGAGGTCAAAAACATATTTTCCCCAGCCACCGGGCAGCGTAGAAAGCATTTCCCCGGTTATAACCATATTTCCGCCTTTTTCGGCAAAATTCAGCACGATATCGGCGTTTAGCCCATTAATGTTCAGCAGGCATAGGTGAAGCGCGGAATAATTCTGAAGGTCAATAGGATTATACGGATTGGAAATGATATATGTTCCGAAGGTTTCTCCGATTCCGCCTACTCTGACGGAGCGCCCGCTGATACTGAAATCCCGATCGAAGCACACGGTGCTGCCTGGAGACGGGCGATATATCGGTTGACGGAACACGTCTCTGCGCTCCTCTTTGAAATTACAGATGAATTCGCTGTCGTTTTCAGTGTTGAGCCAAGGCTTGAGAAAGATCTTTACCGGGTTTTCTCCGATACCGGACTGCGTAAAGAAAGGAGATACCGGGAATTCGCCCGCGAATAGGTTAGTTTCGACCTCATAAGAGCTTATCGCGTACGCGACATGAACGGGATTTTTAATGAATGGATGATAGACCGTCATGGTATTTGTGCCGGTTATTCGGCATTCGGCCGGTACGTAAACCTCGTTTTTGCCGCAGATATAAAGTCCGCGTACCTTATTGCCTTTTATGTAAAGACCGGAACCGGTATTTGTAAATGTCAGACAAAGGGTGTTTTCTTTACGTATACAGCTTTTCAGCATGGCGGGAAGCTTTTGCGCGTTCGGTACTTTTCTTCCATAAACTGAGTTGGCGCATAGAAGCGCCATTCTTTCGCCGAGCGGATATTTATGTATCGGGTGAATAGGGTGATTTCCGGCATGAAATGCCCAGATGGGGCTCAGATCACAAATGGGTATAAAGGGAAATTCGGCGGGGGATCTTTCCGCGAGGTCGGAAAAGGCTTTATTGAGATAACCGATATTCGTCTCGCCGTCAGGACCGTAAGTCCAGGGATATATCATTGATGAAATTATAGGAAATACCTCGTCGTCCTTGGGAGCAAGAAGCTTTTTGTAGCTCTCACGAAGGGCTTTTAAAAGCTTTGCGTAAATACGGTAGGCGTATTCTCCCGCGCAGTTTCCTTCACCCTGATACCAGATTACGCCCCGGCATTTTGCTCCGGTGTGAGGAGCTATGAGCTGGTTGTAGAGACAGCATGTCTGCTGATAGTTGGCGTTTCCCTTTTTATTCCAGGTGTCTTTAAAGGGATATTTACCGGTTTTTTCGAGATAATCGCGGATATCCCTGTCGTTTTCACAGACCTCCATCGGCAGCCACGCCTCAATCGGGGTTCCGCCTACGCTGGAGTTCAGAAAGCCGATAGGCGTATCGCCCTTTCCGGAATTCAAAAAGTCATACAGCTTTGAGCAGAAGGCGGTCGCGCAGGCGGAGACTCTTCCGACAAGCTCCTTTTTATCAACCGTGATCCACTTTCCGCCCATGGTATAATCCGGCTCAAACGGATATTGTCCTGACTGTCCGCCCGGATTTCTGTTCTGCAGGTAAAAGCGCATATTTTTCCCCTGCAGACTGTCAAAATATTTTTCGAATTCGTTTTGCTGAGAGTTTGTCATCTCCATGTTTGACTGACCGCTCGCAAGCCAGAGCTCTCCGAATAGCACATCGGATATGACGACTGTGTCATTGCCGTCGGAGACAGAAATCTCATACGTATCAAAAGAAGCGGCGGGGGTATTCAATATAACACCGAAGCCTCCGTCGTTTTCGGATACGGAGCTTCCTTCTGATAATATCCGTCCGTTTTTGGTTATCTTGGCGTGAATATTTTTCCCCGGGAGAGCCGTACCGCTTACGGTTAAAGGTGAGGAGTGCAGAAACAGCGCGTGATCCTGAAATACCGGATACAGGTTTATCATAATACTTTACCGCCTTATAAGATTTTTTACAGTGTATTTTTTGATCAGATTATCAGGATACCGCCTCGGCGCTGAAACGGTAAGTGCCGTATGCACTTTCCGCGCCCGTCACGAGTATATAATAATAACCGTCAGTTACCGTGATAGTGTCGAAGTATTCTGAATTGGGCTGATAGCTGTAGATCAGCGTAAGATATTCCGGACGGACGTACATCATTCCCGTTTCGTCCTCGGTTACTCGGTAGTTTTTGTCAAGCGCGTATATCCTTGCTTCAAAGTTCCCGGAGGTAATCTCAGATTCAAAGCTGAGCTTTATTTGCGATGACGACGGAGTGTAGATCCAAGGAATCTCGTAATAATTGAATCCACGGAATGACGAGGAAAAATCGCAGTTTCCATTGAATTGGTTAATATAGGTACCCGCTCCGTTTGAGTAATGCCTCGTTGAGCTGTATACAAATGAATAGTAAACCGAATCCAGGGTGTTATATCCGTATTGGCCGTCAAAGACGTACAGAAAGTTGCTGAAATCCAAAACGCCAAGCTCAGTGCTCTCGCCGTTATTGTCAGGGATAATGATATTTTTAATTGTTTCGATGGAATACACGGATATAAAATATGAATATACAACTGACACTATCAGACCTGCGACGCCTAATATCCATACCCAGGCTGAAACTGAGATTTTAGGTTTTTTTATAGGATTTATGTTAGTATACTGATCCATAATGATGACCATGCCTTTCTTTTAAAGTTTGCGACGGTTTGGAATTGAGTGATTAACGGCTTTGGATGCCAAGGCATTTAATGATGTTTGAAAACTCTCTACGTCAGTATAACATAAATATACATTTTTTAAATGACGATTTCAAGAATTAATAGCAATATATTTATTAAGATTATTGAAAATTCATCAAATTTTAGATAATATGGTTATTGATTATCTTTTCAGAATATGTTATACTTAAATAAATATACTGATTTGCCGGGGAAAACCCTACTTTAATTTTATATTATTTGCGTGCCGGTACGGCACGAGGAGTAGTATTTTAACACTGTTAAAATAAGCCGCCGGCATGAGAAGGGGATTGGGCATTAAAAATGGATAACGAAATTCAGCCTGAGGAGAAAAAGGGCTTTCGGGCGTTTCTGGAAAGAAAAAATATTGAGATATCGCTGAAAAGATACGGTATAGACGCGCTCGGAGCAATGGCGCTCGGTCTGTTCGGATCGCTGCTTATAGGAACTATATTCAAGGCGATAGGACTAATACCTCATCTTGAGTTCTTTGCTCAGATAGGCGGATACGCGCAAAGCGTTTCCGGTGCGGCTATGGCGGTCGCCATAGCGTTTGCGTTGAAGGCTCCGCCGTTTGTTATGTATTCCTCGGCGGCGGTAGGATATGCGGCAAACACGCTCGGCGGCGCCGGGGGACCGCTTGCGGTTCTGATTATAGCCATCGTGGCAGTTGAGTTCGGAAAGGCTGTCTCCAAAGAGACAAAGGTGGATATACTCGTTACGCCGTTTGTCACAATTTTCGTGGGAGGAGGGCTTTCAATACTCGTCGCTCCGTATATAGGAATTCTTGTCGGTTATCTAAGCTCTTTTATAAGCTGGGCTATGACCTGTCAGCCTCTTATAATGGGGATAATCGTATCCGTTGTGATCGGTATAGCGCTGACTCTTCCGATAAGCTCCGCCGCCATATGTCAGGCTCTTATGCTTTCCGGCGCCGGTGCCGGAGAAAACGCCGAGGGGCTTGCCTTGGCAGGGGGGGCGGCGATAGCGGGCTGCTGCGCTCAGATGGTCGGGTTTGCGGTAATGAGCTTTAAAGAAAACGGCGTCGGAGGACTGGTTTCACAGGGACTTGGTACAAGTATGATACAGATGCCGAATATAATAAAGAATCCGCGTATATGGATACCTCCCACGCTTGCCTCCGCTATTACCGGACCGCTCGCTACCTGTGTTTTTAAGCTCATGATGTACGACGTCCCGATAAACTCTGGCATGGGTACCTGCGGGCTTCTGGGTCCTATCGGCTTGATCATCGGATGGTTCGGCGGAGAATATCCCGGGACAGTCACCGCATTTGACTGGATCGGGCTTGCGCTTGTATGCTTTGTGCTTCCGGCAGTGCTGTCGCTCATATTCTGCGAGATACTGCGTAAGGTGGGGTGGATAAAGGAGAATGATCTCAGGCTTGACTGAATTTTTACATAATTAATATATGTAATGTATTTTTTTATTCCGGATTGCGAAAACTACCGTAAATACTTTCAAAAAAAGAAAGGATATACTGAAGATGAGAGTAGACAACAGAAAAGTAGTTATTGTCGGATGCGGTTTTGTGGGGATGAGTTACGCTTATGCCATGGTAAATCAGGGTGTGTGCGACGAGCTTGTACTGATAGACATAGACAAAAAGCGCGCCGAAGGCGAAGCGATGGATCTGAATCACGGAATGGCTTTCGCTCCGACGCATATGAAGATAAAGGCCGGCGATTACGGAGACTGCAAGGACGCGGATATAGTTATGATAGCGGCGGGCGTAGGTCAGAAGCCTGGAGAGTCAAGGATCGCGCTGCTGGGCAGGAACGCTAAGATTTTTGAAGGGATAGTAAGCGAAACCATTAAAGCGGGCTTTGAAGGTATTTTTCTTGTGGCTACCAACCCGGTTGATATCATGACCAACGTCGTAATAAAGTTGTCCGGGTTTCCAAAGCATCGCGTGATCGGGTCAGGAACTACGCTCGATACCGCCAGACTGCGGTTTGTTCTCGGTCAGTATTTCGGTATCGACCCGCGGAACGTTCACGCGTATGTTATCGGAGAACATGGAGACAGCGAGTTCGTTCCGTGGTCTCAGGCTCAGTTAAGTACAAAAAGCATTAAAAGCGTATGCCGTGAGCATCCGGAAAGATTCAGCTTTGAAGAGGTCAGGCGTTTGGGCGAGGACGTTAAGCACGCAGCGTATAAAATAATTGAAGCGAAGCGCGCCACATATTACGGTATAGGCATGTCTCTTACGAGGATTACCAAAGCCATATTCGGTGACGAGCACAGTGTGCTGACGGTATCGGCATATCTGAGAGGAGAGTATGGGATAAGCGGCGTATGTATAGGAATACCTTGTATAATAGGGCGAAAGGGTATAGTGGAAAATCTTTGCCTCGAGCTTGAGACGGAGGAGATAGAGAAGCTGCGCAGCTCCTGCGATTTCCTCGTCGACACCGCGAGACAGCTCGATATCGGAACAGTAAAATCGTAAAATTTTCTCTTATAAGGAGACTTGCGGAGAAGGCAAGTCTCCTTTTTTTCCATTGACAAGGCTTTTCCTTCGTGATATAATCGATTTGACCTGTTAAAATTACAAAACATGCTTAAAGCCAAAAGGAGGAAAGGAACGCAAATGGTTAAAAAAGTACTTCTTATTTTCAAAACCCACCTTGATATTGGGTACACCGATCTGAGCAAAAACGTGGCTGACAGGTACTTCAATGAATTTATCCCAAAAGCGATAGAAATCGGTTATGCCCTGAAAAACAGCGATACTCCGTTTATCTGGACCGTAGGTTCCTGGCTTGTCTGGGAAGGGCTGAAGCGGGATCATGACGGATCGCTCGAGCGTGCGCTGCGCGACGGTATCATCTCCTGGCATGCCCTGCCGTTCACAATGCATACGGAAATTATGAGCGGAAAGCTGTTCGATTACGGTCTTAGCCTCTCAAAAAGACTTGACAAGCGATTTGGGGTTAAAACCATCGCGGCCAAAATGACCGACGTCCCCGGACATACCGCGGCAATAGTTCCTCATCTTGCGAAGGCAGGAGTAAAGCTTCTGCATATCGGAGTCAATTCGGCGTGTCCTGTACCGAATGTCCCGGAAATTTTCCGCTGGAAGCACGGAAGCTCTGAAATAACCGTTATATATAACGGCGGGTACGGGCTTGATACGGTTATAGGCGATACCGCCGTCGTCTTCGGACATACCAACGACAACCTCGGTCCCCAAAGCTGCGAGGAAGTGAAAACGCTGTATAAAGAGATAGAAAGCCGTTACCCCGGAGCGGAAATCCGCGCCGCAACATTAAACGACGCCGCTGACGCCGTAGACGCCGTGCCGCCTTCGTTGTTTCCCGTATTTGACGGCGAGATAGGAGATACGTGGATATACGGCATGGCAAGCGATCCCAAGAAGCTTGCCGGCTTCAGGGAGCTACAGAGATACTACGACAGCATTGAAACGGATAAGGAGCTCGACGATAGTCTTCTCTGCGTCCCGGAACATACCTGGGGATTAAATCTGCAAACAAATCTGCGCGACAGGGAGCATTGGTTTCTGAAGGATTTTGAGCCGCTTAGGGAAACTTTGGGAAGCAGGCTCGAGGCTTCATGGAAAGAACAGCGGGATTACGTAACGCTTGCCGGAAAGGCGCTCAATAAAGATCCCTGGGAGGCACTTAAATTCGAGATACCGGTGCGTAAGCCGACCTCTCAGAGCTTAAACGAAGCGCCACCCGCAAGAGTATTCTGTCAGCTATTCGATCAAAGAGACAACGAACGCTACCTTAAAAAATACATAAAACTTCCTGAGGTAGAGTGGGCAAACTGGGATTTTACAAAATACGGACTTCCTACAGAATACACGGGCGGTAGTTTTGACGCCGAAATAAAGGACGCGTGGATGGACGGAGACAAAAAGGTATGGAAATGCGATTTTGATTCCGTTATTAAAGAACGGCACGGACTTCCTACGGTCTATATAGAATGCAGCGGCAAATATATAAGCATTAAAACGACCGGCAAAAAATGCGACCGTATGCCGCAGGCTCTGTGGGTAAAATTTGACATGATAATGGGGCAGATTGAAATCAATAAAATGGGCGAGTGGACAGACGTATCCAAGGCAGCAGGAAATCCGCTGCTGTCCGGCTTCTACAGCGGCATCAGAGATGAAAACACTGAACTGATATCCTATGACTGCGGACTTGTCGCCCCATTCGGTCCGCATCTATATGACTTTATGCCGGTGGACCTGACCCCGGATCCGACATTCTGCCTTTACAATAACTGCTGGAACACGAATTTCCCGATGTGGTTTCAGGACGATATGAATTTCAGATTTGAAATTAAGAAGATAGCGTGAAAGTAATATTTCATCGTCTCAAAATACGGTGATTTCACGCTCAAATTTTCTTGCGAAAATTATTCATATCTATTAAAAACCGATTATAACGGTTATTTAGTCGCCAAAGGCGACATGAGGTGATTATGATGTCAAAAAGCGGGACTGTAAAAAAGTTCCGAAAAAGCAGGGACTAAGATCACAAAATGTCTCTGCTTTTTTACCGACAGACAGACTCAGTGAGCTTGGGTGAAATGATTTTTACCGGTATCAAAAAAACGCAGGGAAATTTTTCGTTTCCCTGCGTTTTTATAGGTTTTTCACAGCTTATTTGTCCGGTTCGACGGGAAATATCAAACACCTAAACGAACTCAGACTATATATTTAAATCGGATTTGTAATTACTTTGTGTAAGGGACTACCTCAACCTTTATCATATTTGTCGTTCCGGAGGTGTTTAGCGGGACTCCGGCGATTATCACGACGATCTCACCCCCGGAAACGATATCTATCTGCTTGGCGCAATCAATAGCGTGGCGGAACAAACTGTCGGCGTCGCTTTGATTTAAAGCGAGGACAGGATATACCCCCCAGCTGAGAGAGAGCTGATGGTATGTTTTAAGCTCCGGGGTAGCGGCAACGATCGGCTGTATTGGGCGAAATTTAGAAACGCGCCGCGAGGTGTATCCGGATTTAGTAACTGAGATTATCGCCTTTGCGTCAATATCACGAGCGGTGGTACAGGCAGCGTCGCATATTGCGTTTGTACGGTCTGAGACGTCAGTTTCATATTGTATGCCCTGATAGCTTTTCATTTCAAACGCGTCATGCTCCGCCTGTTCGGCTATTTTAGCCATGACCTGAACCACTTTTGCCGGATGCTTACCGACAGCGGTTTCACCGGAAAGCATTATTGCCGAGGTTCCGTCGAATATAGCGTTGGCGACGTCGGTGATTTCGGCTCTTGTAGGAGTCAGATTGTTAATCATGGATTCCAACATCTGTGTGGCGGTAATCACCATTTTCCCCGCTTGATAGCATTTGTGGATAAATTTTTTTTGAATACCGGGAAGTCGCTCGTACTCTATCTCGACTCCCATATCCCCGCGGGCGACCATTATTCCGTCGGAATGCTCAAGAATTTCGTCGAAGTTTTCAACACCCTCGTTGTTTTCGATTTTTGCGATTATTTTGATTTTATGACCGCCGTGATAATCAAGGAATTTTCTCAGTAGAATAACATCGTCTTTAGAGCGCACGAATGATGCGGAAATAAAGTCAACGTCGTTTTCGATCCCGAAAAGCAGGTCGTCGCGGTCTTTATCGCTGAGGTAAGGCATGTCAAGACGAACGTGCGGGATATTTATCCCCTTTCGGTTGGAAAGCAAGCCTCCCTCAACTACTGTACAGTATATCTCGGAGCCTTCTACACGGTCGACCTTCAGTATAATGTGACCGTCGTCGATAAGAACGGTATTTCCCGGGGAAAGTTTGGAGGGGAGTGCCTCATAAGTTACCGAGCAGATTTCTGAGTTGCCGATTAAATCACGGGTGGTCAGGGTGTATTTCTGTCCCGGTATCAGATGCACCTCTGAAGCCTCGAAGGTGCGTGTTCGTATTTCCGGTCCCTTTGTATCGAGCATAACTGCCGCAGGAAGCTTCATTTTGTCACGGACTGAACGAAACAGTTCAATAGTTTTGCGATGAGCGTCATGCGTACCGTGAGAAAAGTTGATACGAGCGACATTCATTCCGTTTTTCAGCATTTCGGCTATTGTTTTTTCGTCGGAGCTTGCCGGACCCAATGTACATATTATTTTTGTTCTTTTCATTATCTTATCTTCCAGTCCTTGGTGTATATATTTTATTATAATCATAATAATTATAGCATGGAATTATTGTATTTGCAAGTAAATTTATCGTAAAGATATATACGTAACGGTAAAATATTTATAATAGAATTTCAGGTAATATTAAATTATAAAATATTATTATTTATTTTTTATTAAAAAAATGTTATTGACAAATAAGGAAAAATATAGTATAGTGATAAAAAAACGAAGTTTTCGGATGTTTTAAAAAGGCACACAAAAAATGAGTACTGAAATAGAAAAACTTGAAGCTCTTATTAACGATAACGGCTATGACGGGATGAAGCCGGAGATCGAGAAGCTTGCGACGTCAAGAGTATCTGAGCGCTGCGAGTTAGCCGCTATGCTGGGGGATTATGCAAACAGTCACTCGGAAAAGATACTTATAGGTCTTCTTTCGGATAATAATGTGAAAGTCAGAATTGAGGCTGCTCAGTCTCTGTGCGCTTTCAGGAGTCCGGAAGCTTACGAGGCTCTCAATGTTTGTCTTAAAAGGGAGAAAAACGTTCTGCAAAAGGGGTACGTTATCTCGGGTATCGGGTATAATTGTCCGGATGATAAGAAAGCGGATACTCAAAAGCTTCTATTCTCTATACTTGATAACGAAAAAAATAATTATTTAAGGATAAAGATCTTTTGCGCTCTGTATATTTGGGGAGATCAAGGCGCGATTAGTGAGATAATGAATTTATATAACAGATGCGGCAGTTCAAACAAATGTACAATTTTAAACGATCTTGCCGATATGCTTGAACGAAACGTCGGCGATGCGGAGGATATAAAGGCGTTCGCTTGTGTGGCAGCGAGAAATTTACCGGGATTCAATGTGCGCGGCGCATTTGAAAGACTAAGGGTAAACGTGGATCGTTTTTTAGGATGATGTAAAGTATATTTATTTTTATGTAAGAAACCCTTTTTCAAAAAGGGCTTCTTACGATTTTCCTGAAACTTCTCTGAAAAAGTATTTGTCTGATTTCTTCAGGCGGCGATGTAATATCCCGCTTTAATCCAAATTAATACTTTAAGAAAAGTTTTTGGGAAGTTTCGAAATAACTCTTTTTCAAAAAGGGTTTCTGAAAATAAAGCCGTGTAAAAATTACTTTTTATCATCATCCGATTTCCCGTGCTGCTTTATGATCTGATTAAGGTAGACGCTTGCTCCGGCTATAAGTATTCCCTGAGTCAGGGCGGTGAAAACGGCGGTGAAAAATCCGTTTACTCCGTTAAGCTCGGAGTTGGCGAGTACCCATACGGTACAGAGCAGGACAGAGATGCACCCGAGAATAAGAGGAATATAATTATCTTTTATCCGACTCTTCTTTATAGCAGCGCCGATCAGGTACATCACCGGGATCAGTATCAGAAGTTCAGGCCTTATGTATTCGTAAAGCTCCATAATAAGTATACGTTCCTTTCTTTATTTATTTTGTGTTTATTTTAATGGTTATTCCGGACAAAAACCGTCATATTTAAAATAAAATATAAATTTGCGTCGCGTCAGCTTTTGCTTAGCGGCGCTTTTTTTATTTTATAAAAATTTTTAAACATGACAGAATTTGGCGGGATTAGGGAGTAAAGTGTAGTCAGAAAGGAGGAAAATAAAAAAACTTTGCTCATCTAAAACAAACAAAAAATAATAAAGAAACGAAAGGAGAAAATTAGATGGAAAAGAGAGAAATGAAAAATGAAGCTGAAGTGCTTAACAATACCGCGGGAAACGCCGCGGTGAGCAGTGTCGATCCAATTTATCTTGACGAGAAGTTAACATACGATTATCAGGAATACATTGATATCGATATGGGAGTCGGAGGAACCGGAAGAATAAATCTGTATACCGGAAATTTTATTATAGAAATACCGGCGCCGGTGTCAGATGAAAACCATACTGTTCCGCTGCACAATATGGTATACGATAATTTTTCCAATAGTTCTTCGTTTTTGGGTAAAAAATGGAAGTTCGGATACCAGTACGGATTGACTTTCTATGACGACGAGGCGTTGTACACGGATCTGTACGGCGGACTTCATTCTTTGAGATTTGCACAGGATTTAAGCGTCGGTACAAATTTGCGATATTTGTATGATAATCAAAGAGGTCTTTGCTGTATATATGATGAAACATCTGATAGCTATATTCTCAGAGATAGCAAAGGTAATGTTTTTGAGCATGCCAATGGTATCTATACTGTTACAAACAGCGTCGGAGAGAAGTGTATAATATCGGGTAATGTAATGGATAACAGCCAAAGAATATATGAAAGATCCGCAAATAATAATAATAAAATTACCGGAATCAAACCACAAAACGACAGTAACATAATCGAATACGAGTATTCGGGAGACAGGCTCAGTAAAATAACGTACTGGGATGATAGCTATGCGACCTTCACCTATACAACGGGAGGATATATGTCGTCTGTTGCGGACAGCAACGGCAACAAAATTGTTCTTCAATACGACAGCAACAATATGGTGACTAAGGCGACTATGTATTATATGTATTCAAAAATAACCGGAAGCGCCGCGGTCTCATCGCAGACAAAAGTTGATGAGATATACATTGATTACATAGCTTATGATACGACCGCGGTCAGAGACAAAAACGGGCTGAGAACTGTCTACAGGATGGATATAAACGGAAGATGCGTTATGTGTTACGAGGACGCTTCAGCGATTGGGAAACGTGTCAAGTCTCCGCCGACAAAGGCGACCTTGTACAGATATGACAGAGTAAACGGCGTGGATTTGAGCTTTTATAAGATGCTTGAAGCGGAGGCTGCGGAAGGCGGAATAGAGGAAAAATTATCTGATTGTAATTTTAATTCTATAATCTCTTCATTAACCGGAAGCGTCACTGGTAAATGGTACTCAATCGGGAACGTTACGACAAGTAACAGTGCTTCAAATGTCTATGTGGCAGGCAGTAAGTCGGTAATACTGAACGGCGGCATTTTGCGTCAGAGGATAAGTAATCTCTCGAATATAAAGGGAAATATGCTTATTATCTCTGCGTGGTTAAAGATCAATAGTCTGCCGAGCAGTAATATCGGGGTAGTCGCGCCTAAGCTCAGAATAGAGAGGAAATATACTAAAAACGGTGCGGCGTCAACTGTAAATCCGTACCTGAATATGTATATATCCCCCAGCAAATATGATGTTTACTCGTACAATGTAATGTATTCTGGATGGCAGTACGGGGCGATAGCGGTTGAAACAGACCTTGATCATCTGTACGCTGACGAGGATGAGAGCGAGGTAAGGCTCAGCGAGATCAATGTATATCTTGAGAGCGGAGACTTAAACGTCTCGTTCAACAGTCCCTGCGTTATCAGCTGCTACGGGCTATCCACCAAATATAGTGTGAATACCGAAATTGATTTTTATGACTCGGACGGTAACAAGACCACAAATATAAACAACATTAGTAGCGCTAAGCCGGTACCGAGTATGATTTACCGCACCTATGACGGCAGATACCGTATCTCGCGTACCGCTGACGATTGTTTGAATATTACCGGTGAAACGATCAAGGACAATTTTGGTCATACATATACAACGTCATATGAGTACGACTCGGATAACAGGCTGACAAAGGCAACTGATTACAACGGACGGGTAACGCAGTACGAATATGAAGACGGCAAGGTTATCAAAGAGACCGTCGCGGGAATGTCAACGACATACACCTATGATGACGGAAATATATCTAAGATTACCGCCCCTGACGCAAGGATTACGAATTACGATTATGACACTCAAAACCGTGTGGAAAGAATAGAAGACGGAGAGGGACGGGAAAAGAATATAGAGTATAACAGCAACGGAGAAATAAACAGGGTATATGCGACCGCGTCGGGTAAGCAGAACGCGAACACACTGAGCTATAACAAAAAAATGAATACAGGGCTGAGCCACCCCGGGGCTTCCTTCAGCTTTGAGTATGACGGACGCGGGCGGATGACCCTGGGCAAGGTGGGAAACATAAGCCTTGCAAGCTTGAGCTACAGCGAGCTGACAGGAGGAAAGGAAAGCATAAGCAGGAGCTACGGAGCGCTGGGAAGTCTGACGCTGACAAACGACGCATACGGAAATCCTGTATCGCTTGAATTCCAGAAAAACGGCACGACCGACAAGCTGGCGGAAATCGAATATGACGATTACGGAAGAGTAAAGAGCTTTAAGGATTGGGAAAAGGACACAAGAAGCGAATACGAATATGACGCGTACGGGAACGTGTCAAAGGAATATGCGATAACGCCATGCGGTAGCAGCTCGGGAAAATCCCAGGCAAATCTGTTTAAGACATATACCTATGACACAAATAAACCGGACAGAATGACGGGGTACAGCTATAATGGCATATATTCCTCCGGACAGCAGACGTACAATATATACTATAACGACAAAAACGGCGTACCGTCGCTTGACAACGAGATAAAAGCGATAGACGCGGACGGAACTGTATATACACAAATAGAAAAAGACAATCAGTCAAGGATATATAGAAAATACGTTTATGATTCTAAAGATGGTAACCGTATGTGTATGGTAAATTACCTATATAAAGCTGGATCACAAACATCGCCGTATAAAGAAGAAAAGATATTTAGATATAATGGTTATGATACGAATTCTATAGAATACGATTATGACAAAAGTGGAAATATTAAAAAATACACTGAAATAGAAAGATATTTGGATAGAAATTCCGGAATGTATTATTATTATACTATTTTCGAAGGTAATTATACATACGATGAGATCAATCGTCTGACGATAGACGAGAGCTTAGGGAAAACGTATTACAGCTACGACAGCGCGGGGAATATTATGTCGAAAATGGTCTATCGAAAAAACAGCGCAAATAACGGCTGGATACTTGACAAAGAGTACGAATATGTATATAATAATAGCTGGAAGGATCAGATAACGGGAATAACGGTAAAGACGGAGGAAAACGGCTGCTGGTGCGGGGAACCTGAGAGCTTTTCATATAACGCAGCGGGATATCCGACAATATACCGCGGGTACCCGATGAGCTGGTCTAATATAAAGCAATTAAAGAGCTACAAGGGGAACAGCTTTACATACGACTCAGCGGGGATGCGGCTGAGTAAGAACAGCATACAGTATACGTATGACGGAGACCGGCTGCTGAAGGAGGACCGAAACGGAACGCCGATATATTACTACTATGGAGTAGACGGAATAGCGGCGTTTGAGTATAACGGAGAATACTATTACTATGTAAAAAACCTGCTTGGAGACGTAACGGAATTACTATGCAGAGGGGATGTGGTAGCAAGATATCACTATGACGCGTTCGGGAATCACAAGGTATATGACGGAAGCGGAGACGAGCGTACGGAAGCGAGCTTTGTAGGAAACGTAAACCCGATAAGATACAGAAGCTACTACTATGACGTGGAAACCGGCTTTTACTATCTGCAGACAAGATATTACGACCCGGATATAGGAAGATTCATATCTCCCGATAGCCTTAATTATCTTGAACCTGAAACCATAAACGGACTCAATCTGTATGCCTATTGCCTTAATAATCCGGTGATGTATTCCGATCCGGGCGGGAATT
>CALYAD010000034.1 GCA_944393415.1 uncultured Clostridia bacterium
GTATTTCAGTAGGTGATTACAGCGGTCAGGGTACACCCGTTCCCATCCCGAACACGGTAGTTAAGCTGTCTCGCGCCGAAAATACTCAGCCCCACCGGGCTTGGAAAAATAGGTCGTTGCCTACTTAGAACTCCTTTTTCGGGAGTTCTTTTTAATTAAATTATTTTGGTGCTTGTATGAATTATTCTGGTATAAATTCTAAAATTATTGACAATTGGTGTAAAAATGGTTGGGAATGGGGAAAACCGATTTCTCACGAGGTATTTAAAGCAGCATTACGCGGTACATGGGGAGTATATCTTACTCCTACTAAAACTGTTCCGCATGATTGGTTTCCCGAGTTAAACGGAAAGAAGATTCTTGGCTTGGCAAGCGGAGGGGGACAACAGATCCCTATATTTTCCGCATTGGGAGCTGAATGTACTGTTATGGATTATTCTGAACATCAGTGTAAAAGCGAGCAAATGGTTGCCAAGAGAGAAAATTATAACGTTGAGATTGTGCGTGCTGATATGACAAAACCGTTTCCGTTTGAAGATAATTATTTTGATATCATATTTCATCCGGTATCAAATTGTTATATTGAAGATGCCAGACCTGTTTTCAAAGAATGTTATAGAGTTTTGAAAAAAGGCGGTTTATTGTTGTGCGGTCTTGACATCGGATTTAATTATTTATTTAATGACGATGAAAAAGAAATGGTATATACTCTCCCTTTTAATCCATTAAAGGATAAAAGGCTTTACGATGAATCTATGAAAAATGATTGGGGTATTCAGTTTTCGCATACTCTGGAGGAGCAGATAGGCGGGCAGCTCGAAGCAGGCTTCATTCTTACGAATTTGTATGAGGATACAAACGGAAGCGGCAATCTGCATGAACATAATGTTCCGACTTTCATAGCTACGCGTGCGGTGAAATAATAGTTGATTTTTATATTTTTTCCGGGTATTCGGAGATCTGAGTTGTTTTCGAAAAAACGGACAACTATACAAAACCTCCTATGACGATTGAAACGCCATAGGAGGTTTTGTTTTGATAACGTCATGAGCAATCTGGTTTATTTAAAATTTAAAATCCGTTCTGCTTATGATATGATCCTGATATGGCTTTTCAAGCTCGCAGAAATATCCGCTCCAACCCCATACGCGAACAATTAGATTAGGGTAATTTTCGGGATGCTTTTGCGCGTCGATCAGACGTTCCTTATTTATGGCATTCAGCTGAAGCTGATGCCCGCCAAGCTCAACAAACATTTTTACAAGCTGAGATACCTTCTTATCCCCTTCGGCGTTTCGGAATACGTTATCATGAATCTCAAGTGTTAGTGGTCCGCCGTTAATGGTCTTTGTAAGATCCGGTTTTGTAAAGGATTTTATTACCGAAAGAGGACCGTTCAGTTTTGTTGTAATTGCGGGAGAAAAGCTGCTTGCGTAAGGCGCTTCGGCGAGTCTGCCGTCGGCTGTCGCGGGACACTTTTTGGCGCTAAGTATATATTCCATCGCGCTTCCCGTACCCGCTCTCCAAACGCCGCCGCTGCCGGTGGGTTTTCCGTTCAGCGAGGCGGAAAATGTATTCATGATGTGAAGCATGATATTGTCGGCATAATCATCATCGTTTCCGCATTTCGGACAGCAAAGAAGCTTATTTCTGAGCTTTGTATAGCCTTCAAAATTATTATCCAACGCGTAAAGCAGCTCTTTTTTCGATACCGACTTCTCATCGTATATAACTTTTTTAACTGCTGCGAGAGCGTCGGCGGCATTTGAGATGCCGGCTCCGTGACAGCCAAGATTTTTGTACTTTACACAGAGCTCGGAAATATCTCTCCCGTTTTCGAGGCATCCGTCAATGAATAATGAGATCAAAGGGGATGGGGCGAGCGGTTGCCGGCGGCCGAAATTTTCTTTTCCTAAGCACTGTGACATAAGAAAATCGGAGTTTTCGTAAATATATTTGTCAACATAATCCATAAGCTCGTCGAAGCTGTCCGAATTTTCAAGATGCGCATGGATTGCGTTATTAATTACAAGGGGAAAATTGAAGGTCTGTATGTTCGGGATATCCATAGAACAATTCGGAACTATATATTCCCAGCATGCAGCCACCGTATAGTTTACGGCATCCTCCGGATCGATTCCGAGCTTTATCAGTCCGGGTACAACTATATCATCATTACAATACTGTGGAAAGCCCAGCCCTTTTTTAGTAAGCTTAGTGCCGTACTCGTAAAGCTCAATAGGAGTTTTTCTCCCTACCCGAAGATTTATCTTCGGGTCTATTATTTCAAGCTCGATAGAGGCATCTAAACAGATTGCGGACAACTCGTTAAACATATAATTTCCATCAATATCAAATCCTCCAAGTACCAGGCTTTGACCGTTATCTCCCTGCTGAACTCCGTAATATGTATCGGTATCAAGGTTTAGTGAAATAAAATAAAGTTCAATTATCTCAAGCAGCTCATCCCTGCTCATTCCTTTTTCAATATCATGTCGGTAGTATTTATACATATATTGATCGAATCTCCCGAGAGTTAAATGGCAGTGATCGGTGCTTCTGAGTGCGAAAATTATTATTTTCTGGAACAGACATGCCTCATATAGCGTTGATGCTCCCATATGGGGTATCTTAGAAAGAGCGGAGGCAAGCTCTCTGTCATTTAAGCGCTCGGCTTCAATACGGTATTCTTCACAGAAATCAAGAATAAGCTTAAGCTGCTTTTCAAGGTTTAAATAAAATCTTAATTGTTTTGCGTCAGCAGATGATTTTTTTAATGTTATTATGTTGAGTAAGGCGTCAAAGCCCTGACTTATTACAAAATCATAGTTTATGGTGATATTTGAAGGCTTAAACGCCTTATATGGGAAATTTTTGTTAACGGGGGCTTTTGGAAATACTGTATTGAAGCCGAATATATCATTTTTGTAAATAACCGGCTTTTCGTTGTTTAATACTTCAGTAAGGCAGATAAGCTCGATCTCATCGTAGTCTTTACCGATACATTTGTCGGTAATGTCAAGCGGGAGCGGAGCTCTGTATTTGCGAAAGCTTCTGTCTTTAAAAAAATCAAGCATATTTCGAGTGCGTTGTGTCATAATACATTCACCTCTATTTTATATTTATCAAAAATTTCCATATGCCGGTTTGGAGTGGCGGAAGCGTCGAAATCGATTTCGTACTTTCTGTCAAGCATTTTGTATTTTGCGCCCGCGGCCTTGTTGTAAGGAAGAAGCTCGATCTTATTAACGTTGTGCCGTGATAAGAATTCAGCGGTCTGCGTGATATTTTCCACGGTATCGTTTACGTTTGGGATAAGAGGCATCCTTGTTATAAAATCCTTGCCGCTGCCCGCAAGAATTTTATAGTTTTCAAGAATCTTTTCATTTGTAAAACCGGTATATTTTTTATGCAGCTTCGGATTCATAATTTTTAAGTCGTAAAGCACATAGTCGCAATCGGGTATTACGGACTTGAAAATATCACTGTCGCAAAAGCCTGAGGTTTGGATTGCGCGGTTGGTTTTGCTTTTCAGCAGCTGCAGGCAGGATATAAGAAATTCGTGCTGCGCAAGCGGCTCGCCTCCGGAGAATGTAACTCCTCCACCGGTCGAATTCAGCATATTCAGTTTTTTTTCAAGTACGGAAAGCAATTCTTCAGGAGTTATATCCTCTCCGGAGCCGCGTACAAGATTACGCGGGCAGACCGCAATACTTTCTTCGACCAGACATGGAACGCCTGTCTTTTTTTTACCCGCTATCAGACAGGCGTTGCATTGCAGGCATCCGTTTGGAGACCGTAAAATTTCATTAGAAAAGCTTTGACCCTCAGGATTATGACACCACATACATCGGAGCGGGCAGCCTTTCAGAAATACTGTTATACGCACCCCCGGACCATCAAACGTGGAAAACTCCTCAATAGAAAAAAGCTTACCTTTCACGAAAGCCACCTCCCTGCGGCGGTATTTTTACTTTGTAATAAAATTATATAGTAAAACTATTGTATTTTAAAGAAAAATGTTATATAATTATAGCAGAAAATTATCTTATGATACAAATAAACGGCTTTTAAGCGATAAGGTGCGGCATGGGAGATTAGCGTGAAAGATTAATTTGATCGTATCAGAATACAGGCGCTTTCACGCATAAATTTTCTAAAAAGCTGAACGCTTTTTGTTTTGCCTAAGCAAAACACGAAAATTTTTCAAATTTTATTTAA
>CALYAD010000035.1 GCA_944393415.1 uncultured Clostridia bacterium
CATTGGATTTTCCTTTCTTGGTTTACTCGTCATTTACCATTATAAAGGTTTTTTCAGTGAGTTGCAATCCTTTTTCACCTTTTTGCCTCTCTTTTTCTACAGTTGCACTTACTATTATAATCCAAGCCACAAACTCGGTGGCCTGTGCCAGATCAAGTGCCTGTCGGACGTTTTCGTCCGTTTCTTCTCCCCGGCTCTCACCGAACAGTACGTTCTGCCGGATATCCCCGGAAAACAGCACGGCCTTCTGGGTGACATAGCCGACGCGGTCATAGAGGGCGTCGAATGTATAATCCTTTACATTTTGTCCGTCCACCAGCACCTCACCGGAGGTGGCGTCATAGAAACGGGCAATCAGGCTGACCAGCGTCGTCTTACCGCTGCCGGTAGCGCCGATGAACGCCACTGTCTCCCCCCGATTTGCCCGGAAGCTGATATGGCTTAAAATATCCTTGCCGGATGTCGGATAGCGGAAGGAAACGTTCCGGAATTCAACCGTGCCCTTTTCAGGCGCATCGGTTTTATTTCCCTCCTGTAAAGTGATTTTTGTATCCAATACCGCGTTGATGCGCTGGGCGGAAACCTGAGCGGCCGGGATCAGCATTATGATCATAACCATCATCATGATCGACATAATTACATAGGTGGCATACGTGCCGAACACCACGATGTCGCTGAAAGCGGTAAGGCGCTGGACGGCGTCTGTAACGGATACTTGATTTACTATCGCCGCGCCCACCCAGTAAATCACCAACGACAAGGTATTCATGGCCAGAGTTACGGCCGGCAGCAAAACGGCAAAAGCGCGCTGATTAAATAACTGGGTATTCATCAGGGTTACATTGGCTTTTTCAAACTTAGCGTTCTGGTAGTCTTCCGCATTATAGGCATGAACTACGTTTATGCCGGTCAGATTTTCTCTTGCGATCTGATTGATATTATCCGTCAGTTTCTGTACCCTGCGCACACGAGGAAGGACGACTATAATAATGACCATCATAATAGCGAGCAGAGCTGCCACAAAACCCGCTGTAATGGCGGAAAGCGTCCAGCTTTTATTGATGCTTAATGACGGCCCAGACTGCTGTAATCGGGGATTTGATCAGAATCTGCAGTCCCATAGCCGCCAGCATCTGAACCTGCGTAATATCGTTGGTAGTCCGGTTGATTAGGCTTGGGACAGAAAAAGAATTCATCTCCTGCTGTCCGAAATCCGCAGTCTTGTTAAAGACCGCCGACCGGATGGAAAATCCGAACCCGGCCGCTACCTTGGCAGTCAAATATCCGCAGATCACACAAAGCACGGCGCTGGCCAAAGTGCATCCCAGCATTTCCGCCCCGGTGTGCAGTATGTCCGACATTGTACTGTCGGGCGACTTGACCAATACGGTCAAATTGCTCATATAGTCCGGCAGCTTCAAATCAAAATATATCTGGCCTAAGACCAGCACAGCGCAAAGAACAGCCATGAGCCCTTCCTTTCGCCGCAGTTTTTTAAGTAATCTAATCATGACGCTTTTCTCCTTACATATCGGGATGTCTCAAAAATGATGCTATTTCTCTCCGCCCTGAACCCATTTGCCACGTAGCCCTCCGCAAACGTCTGCAGCAGCTGTTTTCATAGCATACCTTCCTTTTCTTCGGATTTATTCATGCATTCAGAATTGACATAAACTCCTCGCCGGTGATGGTTTCTTTCTCATACAGATACTTGGCCAGCTCATCCAGCTTGTCCCTGTTCTCTTCCAAAATTTTCGCAGCCTTTTCGTGCTGACGCCTGATCAGCGCGATAACCTGCTTGTCAATCTCCGTCTGGGTTTCCGTCGAGCAGGCAGGGGTCGTGTCGCCGCCAAGGTACTGATTCTGCACCGTTTCCAGCGCGACCATGTCAAAATCCTTACTCATCCCGTACCGGGTAATCATCGCCCGGGCGAGCTTGGTGGCCTGCTCAATATCGTTGGAGGCGCCGGTGGAAGCGGAGTGGAACACCAGCTCTTCCGCGGCCCGACCGCCGGTGAGCGTCGCAATCTTGTTTTCCAGTTCCTCCTGGCTCATCAGGTAATGATTGCCCTCATCCACCTGCATGGTATAGCCCAACGCACCGGAGGTACGGGGCACGATCGTGATCTTCTGTACCGGGGCGGAATTGGTTTGTTTGGCCGCCACCAAGGCATGGCCGATTTCGTGATAGGCGACGATTTTCTTCTCCGCGTCGGTGAGAATTGCGTTTTTCTTCTGATAACCGGCAATAACGACCTCGATGCTTTCCTCCAGATCGGACTGGGTGACTAAATGCCGTCCGTCCCTTACCGCATGCAGCGCGGCCTCATTGATGATATTTGCCAGCTCCGCGCCGGAAGCGCCGGAGGCCATACGAGCGACCCTGCTGAAATCCACATTGTTATCCATCCTGACCTTTTTGGCGTGTACCTTGAGGATCTCCTCACGTCCTTTCAGATCGGGGAGCTCTACCGGAACCCGGCGGTCAAATCGGCCGGGCCGGGTCAGCGCCGGGTCAAGGGATTCCGGCCGGTTGGTGGCTGCCAGGATGACGACTCCGATATTTTCTTCAAAGCCGTCCATTTCCGTCAAAAGCTGATTTAAGGTCTGCTCCCGCTCGTCGTTTCCGCCTAAGCGACCGTCCCGCTTTTGTCCGATGGCGTCGATTTCGTCGATAAATACGATACACGGCGCTTTTTCCTTGGCCTGCTTAAACAGATCCCGTACCTTGGAGGCGCCCAGACCGACAAACATTTCCACAAATTCCGAACCGGACATGGAAAAGAAGGGGACGTTCGATTCGCCGGCCACGGCCTTTGCAAGCATGGTTTTACCCGTTCCGGGAGGGCCGACAAGCAAAATGCCCTTGGGCATGGACGCGCCGATTTCCCGGTATTTACTGGGGTTATGAAGATAATCGACAATTTCGGAGAGGTTTTCCTTGGCCTCGTCCTCACCGGCAACGTCGGAGAACTTGATGCCCTCAGAGGATTTTACATATACCTTGGCGTTGGATTTCCCGAACATCATGGTGTTGGGACCGCCCGCGTTTTTCATCATCCGTTTGTACATATACTGCCCGATGACCACGAAGATTACCATTGGGAGTACCCAGGTCAACAGGAAGCTGAGGATGGGATTGGCCTGCTCAATAATCTCCCCCTCAAACTCGGCGCCCGAGTCCTTAAGCGTCTGCGTCAGATCCGGGTCCGGCATCATACCGGTTTTGTAAATCACGGTGTTGTCTTTATTGGTGAACAAAATCTGGTTTTCCGACTGCTGCACCTCCACCCGGCCCAGCTCCTGCTTTTCGGCCATATCCAGAAAGGTTCCGTAATCCACTTTCTGCACCTGACGCTGGGCAAGCCAGGGCATGGCGAGGAAATTGAACAGCAGCAGGATCACAAGAACGATTCCATAGTAATAAATGAAAGGCTTTTTTGGGTGTTTCACTTCATCCATTGCAGCATTCCTCCTTCACGGCATTCGGGTTGATCTTACCTACGGAATTGAGTATTTCCGGCGTATCTGTTTTGGACATTCCCGCGGTGAACCCGGCAAAAAATGCGGCGCGGGTACATTCGGCGGGCAAAACCCATTTATTTTCTTTCATCATGCTTGTCCTCCCTTTGCTCTTCTTCACTCATTTGCAGGTCAATGGCTTTTAACGCAGCAATAAGCGCATACTGCATGGCTTGTGTGGCAAAATCAATTGCGTATTCTGCATATAATGTCACCGCCTCCGCTTTGTCTTCTTTCGATGTACTCATTTCTGAATGCAGGTCGCGGACCAGCTGCTTTTTCAGCAAAGCTTCTGCTTTCCGTCTGCATTCCAGCTGTATGCTGCCTAACGCGGAAACAGCCGGTGAACGGCTGTCTTCAATACTTTGACGAAGCAGTAAGCTTCGTTCCTGATATTCACCGGTCGCCTTCTCAAGTTCTTCGCATACCTTTTTGTGGTTTTCCTTCCCGCAAATTCGAATCCGGCTTTGAAGCTTACCGTACTCCTGCTCCAATTCATAAAGCTTGATTGCAAAAATTCCCTGGCTTAATTTCATAAATACATCTGATCTCCTTTCTGTATTGATCGCATATCAATATCATTCTACTATATTATTATATCTTTTTTTCCCTTATATTCCACTCTCAAATCTCTTATTATGTCCTTACAAAATTGCGAGAATGTCAAAAAAACTGACAGTTTGGTATTTCTGTAAGGACAGATCGTTGAAATCACCGGAGGAGAATGTCATCGAAAACAAGTTATCTGAACAAAAGCACTTAAAGCCTTATATAACGGAAAAAGCATAAGGAGCAGCCGATTCCGGCCGAACCCTTATGCTGGTCATTTCTTTTGGCGCATATAAGCTCTCACTAAACTGCGTTTTAATCATTTTGGATATTTGAATCGATTGGATGAGAAGGCAAATTTTTGGCCCATTCGGATAATTCCCCGGACAAAATCCACTCGAACAGCTGTAGTAATCGTTCTTGGTCGAAATTTGCTTTTTCTCCGCACATGATCAAGACACCCAGGATTCCGCAGGCATTATATCGGACTACAATTTCCATATCTCCCAGAGTAACAGCTAAGTCAGGCCGTTTTTGCTTTGTAAGTTCCTTCAAATAGGTGGTAACTGTTTCGATCATGATCAGCTCAATTTGCTTACGCCTTTGCGAATCCATAAGCCTCCGGATCTTAGAATAATGTTTTATCGTGAAAGATACGAAATACTGTAGCGCGGATCTTATATCCTCCGCTTCCAAGCTTTGCTTCAATATATGCTGAATCGCTTGATGGAAAGACCATTCAAGAACATCCATAATATCACGAAAATGATAATAAAATGTTTGACGGGAAATATGACATTCATCCAGCACGGCTTTAACTGTGATCTTATCTATACTTTTATGCTCAAGCATTTTTGAGAATGTGTTGGCTATAACAGCCTTCATATCGATTGGCAAACCAAACACTCCTTTCTATGTCTTGGGAAGCACTCAGTTATTTCACAAAAGAAGTTCAAAACGGTGATTTTCTCCCAAAAATTTCTCCGGAAAAGGTGTATCTCTGATTTCAGCAGGCATGGTGTTTCATATCCGCCTCCGGCTTTTTGAAAGCTCAGAGTAACGCTGCGCACGTCGCGGCGCTTCGCTGAAGTCCGGAAAAGTCGGAGACGGCGATGTAATATCTTGCTTACTCAAATCCAATTACTTATCCCCTCCGGAAAAGTTTTTGAGGGTTTCAGGGAACTTTTTTCAAAAAGCTCCCTGAATTATTATAATTTCTGAAAGAATCATTTGATTTTCAGCCTGACGGTAAACCGGCACCCGCCCTCCGGAAGATTTTCGGTACTGACAGTACCGCCCGACACGTCGAGTATATGCTTGACCAGGGCAAGCCCCAGTCCGTTGCCCTCGGACTTATGTGAGCTGTCGCTCTGATAAAATCTTTCAAAAATATGGTTCTGCGCACCCGCGGGAATTCCCGGACCGTTGTCATCAACCGTAAATAAGATCTCATTTTTCTCCCGTTTCAGTCTCAGACGTATAAAGCCGTCTATGGGGTCAAATTTAATGGCGTTTCCTATCAGGTTATTCCAAACATGATAAAGAAGCCCCTCGTTCCCCGTGTACTCAATATTATCGAGATCAACATCGAACTCTATATTTTTTTCAGACCATTTAGGCTCAAGAAGTACCACGGATTTTCTTATCTGCTCATCGAGCCGAAAGGTCGACGGACTTGCCTGTATAGCGTGACTGTCTATACGTGAAAGCAGAAGTATGTTTCCCACCAGCTCCGAAAGCCTTTCCGTATTGAAAAGGATCTTGTCTATATATCCCTGCCGCTCCTCGTCGGTAAGCGAGCTGTCCTGCAGTAAGGTTGTATATCCCTCGATAGCGTTTATCGGCGTCTTAATCTCATGAGAAACGTTTGAGACAAAGTCCGTTTGGAGTATCTCGGTCGCGCCAAGCTCTTTTACCATAAGGTTGAAGCTGTTATAAATATCCCTTATCTCGTGTATCCTGCTTTTTGTCTCAAGGTTAATTTTGAAATTCCCGTTAGCCACCCGCCTCATGCTGCGGCTCAGACGCCCCATCGGCGCGAAAAATATCTTACTGATAAAAAAAGTAAGTATACTTCCTATCACCAGACTTATTATTACCGGCCAGACCACTAACGAAAAAGCGAAATTCAGTCCGAGCACCTTGTTCATGACTACGGAAAGTATCAGGGACACAACAACGGTGACAAGTATTTCCGCCAGAATCATCAGAGACAGTATGAACTGATAGCTTGAAGGCGGAAGAGTTCCGTCTTTTCTGTTTGTTTTTCTGCTCATATATTACTTGGTTCGTTCCTTTCGCAGAACCCGCGCACGGTTATATCTTAACTACCTTGTATCCGACGCCGCGCATCGTGATTATCTTGAAATCCGGATTGTCCCGGAAACGCTCGCGCAGACGGCCGATATGAACGTCCACAGTATGCGAGTCGCTCTCCGTATCATATCCCCAGATATCGTCCATAAGCTGCTGACGCGTGAAGATACGTCCGGGAAATGACGCCATCTTATAAAGAAGCATAAACTCCTTTTTGGGCAGCACGCTGGTCTCTCCGCCGGTGGTAACTGTCAGTGAGTCACACTCAAGTACGGCGTCTCCTATGACCTGCCGCCTTTCGCTCGCCATCTTGGCGCGGCGCAGGAGAGCGGAAACGCGCAGGACCATTTCATTTACATTGATCGGCTTGACCATAAAGTCGTCCGTGCCGGAAAGAAAGCCCATGCGCATGTCGTCAAAGGCGTCCTTGGCCGTTATCATCATGACCGGAGTGTAATCGCCGTCCTCACGAAGCTTTCTGACCAGCTCGTAACCGTCCATAACCGGCATCATAATGTCGGAAATAATAAGATCGTAATAATCGTTGCAGACAGCGCTCAGGGCCTCGTTTCCGTTGGAGACGCCCTTGACGGTATATCCGTTTTTTATCAGCACGTGAGAAAAAAGCTGTCTTAACTCCCTGTCGTCCTCAGCTATCAGTATCTTGAACATTTCCGCGTTTTCCCTTTCGATTCGGTTAATTTATCATTCAAATTCCATATTGGCATATACGCCCTCCATTCTTTCGTTCGGGAATCGGACGTCGATCCATTCCCAGAAGGCGTTTGAGGCTTCTATCCCGTTAACTCTTTGAGACCAACGGTAAAGAGCTATCATACTTACAACAAAATTAAATACAAAGAACACCGTCAGCACCCATGTGATGATCTTACCGGCTTTGTTAGGTATTCTCAGCATAAGCGCGGATATACGCGGGTACAGGTCCTTTATCCACAATACCCCGAGGAATCCCCACATTACGGAATAAAGCAGACAAATTCTGCCGTTTATATTAAACGGAACCATGCTGTAATCCCATGCCCGCGACCCGAGAACGAATTCCATTCCCCAGGAGCAGAAATATTCAAGCACGCTCGCGAAAAGCATGCTTCCGATAAAGGCGTACCATTTACTGTGATTTCTGAATCTGTAAAGAAACGCGGTAATAGCCATCGCCCCCACGCCGTAGAGCAGGTTAAACGGTCCGTAGACCAGACCGGCGCGGCTTTCAAGATAGCCTCTGGTCAGCAGACACCAGATAAGCTCGATAACCACTCCGACAAAGCTTCCCGCGTAGCAGATCAGCAGCAGCTTGTAAATGTTTTTTCCCTTCGCGAAATAACCGCTGCGCTCCTCTGAAAGATCGATAGTGGAATTTGCGGGCGCGGCGGGAATAAATCTCCTTTTTCTTTTGCTTCGTTTCAGGTCATGCCAGCGGGTACTGTATTCGTCGCTGACGTTGAGCGATTGTATGTAAGCCTTGCGTAAATTCGCCGTGCCTCTTTTATAAGAGTCGATCCGCTTCTGAAGCTCTTCTCCCTCCTCCTCGGTCAGCTCGGTAGGGAAGACCTCTGTGCATACCTCGTCAAGCTCGTTTTTGACACCCGAAACCGCGTCAAGCAGCTCTATGCTTTTACTTTCAAATTCGGTTATATCAAGCGGCGGAACCTTTTCGGCTTCCGGCTGCTCGTCTTTTGTTTTGTATTCTATCATAATAATCACCTCATGTCGCCTTTGGCGACTAAAAAACCGTTATAATCGGTTTTACCGTTTTAATCGGTTTTTAATAGACATGAAAAATTTTCGTGTTTTGCATAGCAAAAAAATTTCTGCGTAGCTCAAATTTTCACGCTGTTTATTCATCATAAGCTATCGTTTGTGAATTTACAATAGAAATATAACACATTTATTTCAAAATAACTTCAACACAAGTTCAACTATTATTGAATTTTTGTAAAAAACAGAGTATTTAAGCTTTTATCGTCGAAAAAGCTATATAGAAAGCTATAGATTTTATTTCACCGGACATGATATAATATATAATGAGTAAAACAGTTATAATAAATACGAAACCTATAACGGTATTCTTAAAAATTTTAAGCGTGAAATTACTTGTATTTTGCAACGATGTAATATATTTTTCATACTAAGCGCTTGACAAAAGAGACGAAATGAGGCATAATATATCAGATAGTATCTCTCCCGGAGCCCGTTTTTTAAACGCCGGAAGGATGCAGGAAAGGAAGCTCTTAAAAATGTATATAGACATGCACACACATATATTCCCGGACGCCCTCGCCAGAAGAGCGATAGAAAATCTTGAGAGGATAGCGGACGAGGGGAGCGGCAGAGAAGGAAGCCTGAAGGCATGCACAGACGGAACCTATAACGGACTGATCGATTCCATGAAAAGGTGCGGTATCGACGCGTCTTTAATTCTGCCGGTCATGACCAAACCGTCTCAGTTTGACACGGTCAACAGATACGCCGCGGAAATCAACGGAAAGAACGGGATATACTCGTTCGGCGGCATGCATCCGGACTGCGAAAATGTCGAGGAAAAGCTTGATTTCATTAAATCGCTTGGGCTTAAAGGCATAAAGCTTCACCCGGATTACCAAAGATGCGCGGTCGACGATGAAAGATACCTGAAAATAGTACGTCATTGCCTGAAGCTCGGACTGTATGTTACCTTTCACGCCGGCTACGATATCGGATATCCCGAACCCATGTACTGCCGTCCCGACGTTTTCCGCTCCGCGTATATGTCGCTGCTTCAAGAATTCGAGGAGGAAAAGCACCCTCATATTATCCTTGCCCACCTCGGCGGGGTCACCACCGCGGAAAAAACAATGAAATACCTTTGCGGTCTTCCGATATATCTGGACCTTGCGTTCACCTTCGGAGTAATGAGGGAAGAGGATATAGCCGAAATAATCAGACTGCACGGCGCTCAAAAGATATTGTTTGCCAGCGACAGTCCCTGGTCAGATCAAGGCAGGTCGCGCGTCGGGCTTGAAGCCTTACCGATCAGCGCGGAGGAAAAAGAGCTTATCTCTCATAAAAACGCTGAGAAAATACTCGGCGTCGTTCATTCGGTATGCGAAGCGGCCAGATAGTGGTCGCATAACCCGGACAGCGGGCAGCCCTGACACCTCGGGGAGCGCGCGGAGCATACGTCCCTACCGAACCACACGATACGGTGGCAGAATTCGGTCTGCTCCTCCTTCGGGATAAGCGGATCGAGTATTTTTTCCACCTTTACCGCGTCCTTGAGTGTTTCGGGGTAAAATCCTAACCGCCCGCAAATACGTATGCAGTGCGTGTCGGCGACAATTCCTCCCAGACCGTAAAGGTCTCCGCGTATGAGGTTGGCTATTTTTCTCCCTACCCCCGGCAGCGACAAAAGCGCGTCCATATCACTCGGAACCTCGCCGCCGTACTCACTTATAATGATTTCCGACATGGCTTTGAGATTTGCCGCCTTGGTGCGGTAAAGTCCGCAGCTTTTCACCGCCTCCTCAAGCTCATGTATATCACACGCCGCCATCTCAGCGGCGTTTTTATATTTTTTGAAAAGCTCCGCGCAGACCGCGTTGACTCTCGCGTCGGTACACTGAGCGGAAAGCCTTGCCATAACGAGCAGCTTCCACGGATCCGCGCCCGATTCCAGCGCACAGTCCGCCCGTACATGCTCCTTAAGTATCCTCACCGCCTCCAGCGCCTTTTCCTTATGCGTCATATGTATAAAACGCTTCCTTTCAATACGGAATACTCCGGAGCTTATCCGATATCCCGCTTAGTTATAGATATAATCAGGGATAAAATTTCAATATAATTATCCATGTGACACGGCTCATCGATCAGGTTCGGGCTCCCTTATGTCAAAGAAATCCAGTCCGAAGCTATCGCGCATAACCGAAAAGAGCCGGCAGACCGGAAGTCCCACGACATTAAAGTAATCCCCTTCTATTCGCTCGATAAATACCGAGGCGGAATCCTGTATTCCGTATCCGCCTGCTTTATCGAACGGTTCTCCGCTGTCAACGTAACGTTCGATCTCTTTCATGGTCAGCTCCCGGAACTTTACGAGAGTGGTCTCATGAGCGGTCACGGCGTGACCGTTATATATCACGGCAAGCCCGCTGACCACGCTATGGGTAGCTCCGGATAAAAGCCGAAGCATATCGAGAGCGTTATCCCGGTCGCGCGGCTTTCCAAGGATCCTTCCTTTCGCGCACACCACCGTGTCGGACGCCACTATCAGACTGTTTTCTCCCGCTTCCGAAAGCACCGCCCCGGCCTTTATAAGCGAAAGCCGTTCCGTTAACTCTCCCGGCTCGGACAGAAATACCGAACTCTCGTCCGTTTTGCTGTCTATGACCTTTACCTTCAGCCCCATATGCTCAAGTATCTCACGTCTGCGCGGTGATTTAGACGCTAAAATGATTTCCATAACACCCACCATGCCGCCGCAGGCGGCGCAAATGTATAATATATTTTTGTGTGTAAAATAGCTCTTGGCTTTAAAAAAATTTAAGCGTGAACGCGCCAAAATTTGATTTTCACGCTTACGCCTCCTGTGGCAAAAAGGAAAAGAAAAATTCATTGCTTTGACTGCCATAACAGCGGGCTGAAGGGCTCCCATGTTTACGGTCTTTTATCCGGCAAGGAATTAAAACGGTTTCAGAAAACGTCTGTCTATTTCTTTTTCCCGAAAAGCCTCGACAATGCGCCCCCAAGCCCGTTTTTTGCTCCGCCGCTATGCTGCATTGAGTCTCCGCCCGGCAAAATATCGGCATACGAGCAGGCGAGAGCCTTGAATATCAGCGTTTCCCTGTCGCTCAGGGGCTCCGCTCTCATACCCTTTTCGGTGCGGACATGCTTTATCGGATAAACAAGAGAAAGCGCTTTTTTCTGCCGCAGGATATATCCGCAGCGATGCGGCCCCACTATATTCCATTCGGGGTTGGATCTTACGCTTTCCGGACTTATAACAAACAGATATTTTGATATATCCGTCTCACCGGTGTATTTACCGCTTGAGCCAAACGGCTCTGTTCCCAGCTTTCTCAGAGAAGCGGGAAGTATCGCGCATCTGAGCGCGGTATCGTAAAAAGCGCGGTCGCCTATCTCGACAAGCCCTTCACAGAATTCAACCTTTGAAAGATTTATACAAGCCAAAAACGCGTTTTTGCCTATCTCACTAACCTCCGGGGTGAAGATCACCTTCTCGAGCCTTTCGGAACGATAAATCAGCCCATCTGGTATCCGCGTGACCCCGGGTGCGATCTTTATTACCGAAAACGGGAAATGTGTCCCGATATTTTCGATATTCGACGTAAGAAGAAACGCCGAAAAAGCTTCGCTTCCCCCCATTATGTCGCGGGCGAACTCAAGTCTTCTGACATGAACGCTCGCGCTGAACATACCGTTTTCCGGTACGCGGCAGAACATAAGGGAATTTATCTCGGCAATACCGTTTTTGACCGGATTGAGCCTTGTATCAAGCTTTTCCTTTAGCTCATCGTCTATGTCCAGCTCAAGCGCCGTGAGCTGCTCATACGCAAACTCCGCAGTGGCGGCAGCGGTAGCGGCGGAAAAGGATATATCATCTTCGTCGGCTATATCGGCAAGTATTTTCCTCCAAACGCTTTCCGGAGTCAGATCCAGTCCGAACTCCCGCTCCGCAAGACGGTAATCCTCCGGTCCCGCCGTACCGAGAAAGTTCCGGTAAACATTGTGACATATAACACGCTTTTTGCCTGCCTGACGGGTCTCGGTTTTACTGGACAGCGAATATATGTTTTTGAATTTATCCGTCACCGAATAAAGAAGATACAGCCAGTATCTGGCTATTGAGGGATTGCCCTTCGCCGCCTCAAGAAAGCACCCCGCGGCGTTTACATTGTCCTGCAGCGCAAGATAAGAAGAGCCCCGCAGGAAAAGGTCCTCGCTCTCAGAGGTTATAAACTGTACGGCATGACTTTTTGATTCCTGTCGTGACGCGCGCGAAAGATACGCCTCTACGGCGTTTTCCGTATCGAAGGAGCGCCCGCAGTATGAGCATACCCCTTCGGAACAGGTATCGTTTACTTCAATTGCGCCCCCACATTCAGGGCATATGGCATTTACACGCGGCATTTAAGCTTAAAACCCTTACCTTTCTTTAATTTTTATAATTCCTGTATTATTCGCTTCTATCGTTGATTTCCATATCACGGTGGTCACTCTGAGCTTCTTCGTTTGTCTCTGCCGAAAAAACGGGCGCTTGCGTTTCCTCGGGCTGCGCCGCTTCGGGGAAAGAACTCGCCGAACCATCCTCCTTGGACGGAGACGCACCGGACAAAGCAAACGGTATAAAAAGGAAGGCGCAAACCGCTTCCGCGGCTGACAAGGCGATGTAAACGCTTTTTACCGCCATCGCCGGAATCGACGTATCCCCCTCCGGAAAAACCGAGCCGAGTCTGAGACATACAAGGCATCCCGTATAGCAGATTATTCCGATAACCGCTATCGGCGCCGTATAAGGAGCCTTGTTTTTCCGATCCCTGTACCCGTATATGATCAGGCTCAGCGCGACGTACATTACGGAAACGGTCATAATCAGGTGAGAAAGCGTAGGCGAGTTCGTCCAATCCGGGGCCTCGGGGTTGATTTTACGCATTAACATCAGAAACAGCTCAGCCGAATAAAGCGGTATCAAAACCAATTTTAACGCCGACATAACGGACATTATATAATTTTTCATAATTATGATACCCCCATGCCGCCGCTGGCGGCTGTTTTTTTCAATAAACTTTACTTAAAACAGATATTGAGAAAATTATACCTTCGCCGCCTCCGGCTTTTCGGAAAATTAAGCGTTAAACCTCTTCTTTCACGCCGCGGCTCGGTATTAATTTGATATACGGCGAATACTGCCTTCGGGAGGAATTCCTTTTTTGTAAGCGTTAATTATTTTCTCGCATTCCCGCCGGCTCTCCACAGTAAACATGAAATGCCTGCCGCGTATCCCCGCCGAATCGAGCAAAGAGCTTTTGTCCGCCATATACAACGGCACGGAATTCAGCAGTACATCAAACCCCGCCTCTCTGATAAGCGGGAAAAACGCGCCTGTTCTGTCTGTAAGTCCCCGTTTTGCTTTGGATGCGCCGTCTGCCGGCTTGGTAAGCAGCATTGTCGGTATCCTGCCGTAAACCACGGCGCACTTAGGCGCGGCGATATCCCTCATCTGGGGAAGCGTCAGCTCCGGAGAAAGTATAATATCCCGCATACCGAGGGAAATATAAAAGGACGCGCTCAGAGCATTGAAAACGTTAAGTCTGAAATCTCCGTGAAGCGTAAATCCGAAGCGTTTAACCGTCTCCGCCTGACCTGCGTGACAGATCATCGCCTCGGTCGCGCCGGCTTCTCTGGCGGCTGCAAGCAGCCTTTCCGTTTCCTTCTCCTTACCCGGAAATATCGCGGGCGGCAGGATCACACCGTCAGCCTTCCCGCCGCGGTACTTATCGAGCGGCAGATATATATGTCTGAAAAAATCCTCTCCGCATACCTGCTCCGGGTTTACGAACCGCGCCGTACAGATCGGTTTTCCTGGTCTTTTATCTCTTTTCGCCGCCTTCGGGGGCGTAAAGATCATCGCCGGATCCATCCGCTTTTGTATTATCGGCGGCGCGTGGTCTCTTCCGACGTCTTTAAACTCGGTCTTGAGCGTAAGCGCGGCGGATTTATCCTCATCGCTTCTGACGCCGTTCATACTGTCATCAAGCCTGCCGGTATAGTATCCGTCCGTAAAGCCCCCGCGCGAAAATACCGCTGTAAGCACTTTCAGCTCGTCCTCCTCCGCTCTGCGGCTTTCATCGAGAAGCGCGCGGTATATCCGCGTGACCTCGTATACATACGCCGGACTTTTCATCCTGCCTTCGATTTTAAGCGAGGCGACCCCGCTGTTTATAAGCTCCGGAATATGACGTGCAAGGCACATATCCTTCAGACTGAGAGGATAATATCCGTTATATTTCATACGGCAGGGCTGAGCGCAAAGACCGCGGTTTCCGCTTCTGCCCCCCATCATAGCGCTTGCCAGGCACTGTCCGGACTGACTTACGCACATAGCGCCGTGTATAAACTGTTCTATCTCTATCGGAGAGTCTTCGCACAGCTCGGCTATTTCCTTTTGCGACAGCTCTCTTGCGCATACCATGCGGTCAAAACCAAGCTCTGCAAGCGCCCTGGCGCATTCCGCGTTATGACCGGACGCCTGTGTGCTCGCGTGAAGTCCCATACCCGGATATCGTCCGCGTACAGCGGAAGCGAGTCCGAGATCTGAAACGATCAGCGCGTCCGCGCCGGCAGTATATAAAAAATCCGTATATTCCACCGCCTCGGAGAGCTCACGGTCATATACCGCCGTATTCAGCGCGACATAGAGCTTTACACCCTTTTCATGACAGAAGGCGATATTTTCCTTTAAACACTCGCCGTCGAAGTTTTTCGCTTTCATTCTCGCGTTGAGCATTCTCCCGCCGACATACACCGCGTCCGCGCCGGCTTTGACCGCCGCGGCCAGCGCCTCAGCCGAGCCGGCGGGCGAGAGAAGCTCCGGCAGATTATTCATTTTTTTATCCATTCGGTTTTTTCAGTAATCCCTCATAAATATATCACAGAACCGGATTTTTTCGTTTTTATGCCTTTGGCGCCTCAGACTCTTCACAGCGCGTATACCTGAGCCGTGCGAGCTCTTCGTTTAAAGCCTCGATTTCCTGCCTGAGCATACGGTTTTCCGACATAAGCGTATTCTCTATCTCCTCTACCGGCGCGCATTCGTCCGCTTCTCCGAGAAGCGAAGCGTTGCGTACCGACAGTTCAAACACTCTCTTCTGCTGGTCGTGTATAACTGACGCGTTGCGTCTCAGACTCTCCGCCTGCTCAAGCGCAACGAGCAGCAGAGCCACGTCGGCCCGTCCTTCGACATATTTAAGCTTTCTTCTTGCGTCCGCGTCTATCGATGACGCTATCCGAAGAAGCGCCTGCGCGTCCGCGGTAAGAATCGTTGCTTTTATTCCGGCGACGCTCAGTGTTACCCTTTCTCTCGGCATTTAAAAACAGATCCTTTCCTGTCAAGGTCAGCGCGCTTAAGCGTCCCGGCCGTTTTCTACGATAAGCAACAGGCTTCTTCGCATAAATAAGGTCTGATAATAGCTTCAGACCGGTCGTCAGCGCGGCTTGACAAAAAATAAAATTTAAAATAAAAGCTATTGCTTTTTTATACTTAATGTTATATAATAAATATAATCCCTTTCATTATAATACAAATTCCGTAAAAAATAAAGGGGTATTTAAAAAAATTTTCACTATTTTTGCTTTTTTATAATAAGAATGCGAAAAAAAGCAGGCGGCTGTGCGCTCCTAAGCTACGCAAGCTTAAAAAGCATTAAAACGGTAAGTTTTATATCTAAATGAAGTATGGAGATCAGCGCGCAGATCATATTGCGTCATTTCGGAAATCAGACGATTTTACAGGTTTGTTTACACGTCAGACAAATAATTTACCCACATTTATTTGAAAGCAAAACGGAAATTGAGTTTACTGAAGCGGCATGAGGCAGCGCGGCAGTAAACGTTAAATCGGATCAGCGTTTGGGCGGTTTTAAGCAAAACACAAAATTTTTCATATATATTTGAGCCGCCTGGCGGCACGGAGGATCAGCATGAATGAGATGAATATAGTCAGAGACGCAAAAACGATAGTGGTAAAAATCGGCTCATCAACACTTACGCACGATAATTTCCGTATGAATCTCCGGCGCTTCGAGGCTCTGACCCGCGTGCTTTCCGATTTGCGAAATATGGGAAAAGAAATAGTGCTGGTAAGCTCCGGGGCTATCAGCGCCGGCATTTCAAAAATGGGAATGGATCACCGACCCTCCTCAACCGAGGAAAAGCAGGCGCTCGCCGCGGTCGGTCAGGGCGAGCTTATGAGCATTTACGAGCATTTTTTTTCAATGTTCGGTCAGACCGTCGCCCAGATACTGCTGACCCGCGACATAATGGAAAATCCCACCGCGAAAAGAAACGCCGAAAATACCTTCGCCACACTTCTTAAAATGGGGTGTATCCCGATAGTAAACGAAAACGATACGGTCGCCTTCGAAGAGATACAGTTCGGCGACAACGATACTCTCTCCGCCTATGTTTCACTGATGTGTCACGCAAACGTCCTTATCATACTCAGCGATATAGACGGGCTTTACGACCGCGACCCTCACAAAAACGCTCAGGCTAAACTTATATCCACAGTAGAGAAAATAGACGATACCATAATAGGATATGCCGGCGGAGTCGGATCAAACCGCGGCACAGGCGGACTTATTACTAAGCTTCACGCGGCGCAGATCGCAACGGAAAACGGCATTCCAATGTTTATTGTAAACGGTAAGGATCCCGAGATACTCTACGAGCTGTACGAGGGCAGGCACATAGGAACTTATTTCAAGGTCAATAATATTTAAGACAATAAAAAACAAGTAAAACGCCGGTCTCTGATTATTATCAGATCATTTGCTCGGTTACGGTAACTATCGTGAAAAAAATATTGCATCGTATTAAAATTCAGACGGTTTCACTCATAAATTTTTTTGCTATTGCAAACATTCTATTTGAGCCGCCTATGGCAGCATGGAGATTAGCGTGAAAGAATAATCTGATCGCATCAAAATGCAGATAGTTTCACGCATAAATTTTCTAAAAGTACATATGTACTTTTAGAAAATTATTCATATCTATTTGAGTCGCCAAAGGCGACATGAGGTGATTAATATGATAGATATGCTGAAAAAAACACATTCCTTTCTTGCGTGGGCGCTCGGAACTCCGGCGTTTAGCCTGCTTTTGCTTTTCGCCGCCGTGCTGACGACCTTTATGAGCGCGGAGGTATCGGGCGGAATATTTTTTATAACCGTCATATGTATACAGCTTCTCGTCTGCCGCGACACCTCAGTCACGCTGCTGCCCTTCCTGCTGACCTGTGTTTTTCTCTGCAACTGCTATGACTCCTTTAATGTCTTTATTGTTTACCTTCCGCTTGCCTTTCCTGTTGTGATCTGCCTTATATTTCATTTTCTTGTATACAGGCGCGGCTTTTCGGTCGGAAAAAGCTTTCCGTCGCTCTGCGCCGTTGCGGCGGCGATAACGCTCGGCGGGCTTGGCACGATTTCTCTCTCCGATTATTTCGCCCCGACCGCGTTATTTTATACCTTTGGCCTCGGTATAGGCATGGTACTCGTCTATCTCCTGCTCCGAAGCCGCTTCTCCCCCTGCGGGGAGGCTGTGGAAAACCCTCCGGCTATCCGGCTTTTCCGTCATAATATCGGAAATTCCCGCAGCGCCGGCGAAAAGCTGCGCTTTACCCTTGCCTTTGATATGTACCTGATGGGTATGCTGACCGCGGCGTGCATCGCCGCCATATATTTAAAAAACCTTGACGCTCTGAAAGAAGTTCCGGGATTCGTGTCTTTTCAGGCATCCAATAATTTCTCAACGTTTCTCATGTTCGCGCTTCCTTTTCCGTTTTACTTCACTATGAACACGGAGAAAAAACGCTGCGGAAGCCATATATTCCTGCCGTCCGATCTTCATCTCCTGTCCGCCGCCGTAATGTATCTGGCGCTTATACTGACCGATTCCCGCGGCGGACTTGTTTTCGGTACCATAGAGGTCGCGGTATGCTATGTTTTTACCGTCTATATCAGGGGCGGCAGACGCCGTATACTGTATTATGTCTCGTCCGCGTTTGTCGCTGTCGCCGCGTTTATCTGCGGAAAAGCGCTGCTCGATCATTACGCCATGTCGTCCTACGGTCTTATCGGTGCGGGCGAGGCGAGAGGAGAGCTTATTTTACGCGCCGTCGACGACTTCAAACGAAATATTTTTTTCGGAAGCGGTATCGGCTATACAGGAAATACAGATCTTTACGACCCGGCCAAGGGCGCTATGAATTGGTATCACGTTTATCCGGCGCAGATAATAGGAAGCTTCGGGCTCTGCGGCATAGCGGCGTTTGCCTTCATGATAATAACAAGATTCAGGCTGTTTCTTTGCCGTCCCACTGTCTGGAGGCTTACGCTCGGGCTTTCATACATCGGTATACTTTTGATGAGTCTTGTCAATCCCGGAGAATTCTGCCCGATTCCTTATGAGATGCTTACCGTTCTGCTGTTTATATATATTGAGCTTTCCCATGAAGAGCAGCATGCGGAAAACGCTTAGGCAAAAAAGCTCCGCCTTTGCCCGGTTTACCTATTTCAATTACTGATGACTCCGCCCCGCTGCCGGAGATCCGCAATTCGGAATTAAAACAAAACTATTCGCAAGCTGAAGACACATTTGATCTACGGTGATTTATATGGAATACCCCAGACTGCTATTTAAAAACGAAAAACTGCCTAAGGTTATGCCGGAAAACGTCCTCGAGGACCTCAAGCTTAACGCCCTGCTTCCCGAAGAGGTCAGCGGCTTTCTTTTGCGTGTCCCGGATAAGGAAAATATACTGCTGCGTCAGGAGCTGTTTTCCGTTCTTTTGAAAAACACGGATGCCGCCGACGGTATAAAAGCCCTGAAAACTCTGCTTTCTCACGGAGCGACACTTTACCGTGCGCTGAACCGCGCGACCTGTGAAAAGGCTGAAGCGTATATTTTCCCGTTTTTGCTTCGCGATATAACGGAATTCGAAAAAAAAGCCTCCGCTTTTTCCGGAAGCGGAGTACTGTTAACACGTTTCTCGGATTTTTTTTCCGATGTATGCGGAAAGAACGATTTCGTCTCGGCAAGCGCATCGCTTGACGAAATACTTTCCTCTTTAGCTGACGCCTCCTCGCTGCTTTTAAAGACAGACGGAGACAACACGAAGGTATTAAAGGAAAGCGCTGAGGATATGACCGCGTCGCTCGAAAGATGCGCAAATGAGCTTGGCATAACTCTCAGCCCAAGCGCCGCGCGTCCCTTTGAACTACAGAAAAGCGTAGCCGAGGCGGCGGCAAAGCTTAGGCCGGAAATATTCGACAAAGCCACGGCTTTCTATCTCGAGTACCGCGCCTTGGTACACGGAGAGATATTCGGGTATCTTGAAGAGCTTGAATTCATTTCCGGGATATTGGATTTCACCCGCAAAACGGAAAACGCGGGCATACCTCATTCCTTCCCGTCGGTCACGGAAGAAAAAAAGCTTGATTTTAAAAATATATACGACGTTACACTGATTTTGAAGGATACTGAGAACATCGTGCCTAACGACGCTTTTTTCAGTCAAAAGGAACCGTTTTTTTACCTTACCGGGGCAAACGGCGGCGGCAAAACCACTTTTTTGCGCGCTCTCGGTGTAAACGCGCTTCTCTTCCTTGCCGGAGCGCCGGTATTTTGTGAAAACGGGGAGGCGTGCGTGCTTGACTCGGTCTTCACTCATTTTCCTCGAGACGAGCGTTTTGAAGGCTCGGGGCGCTTTTTTGACGAGGTACGCCGCGTGGACGAGATCCTCGCCGCCGCGAAAGGACAAAGCCTGATACTGCTCAACGAGACGTACGCAACGACCGGAGAGGACAAAGCGCTGGAATATACCGCCGCTCTTGCGGATAAGCTGTATAAAAGCGGGAATTTCGGACTGTATATAACTCATCAGCATGAGCTGTCGGAAAACGTTATACCGTTTCTCGGGGTGATGATCGACGAAAGCGACAGTAACCGCCGCACCTACAAAATTGAAAAACGGCGTCTGCCTCCGAGATCCTTTGCCCGGGACATACTTGAAAAATACGGGCTTACACGTCAGGCGTTGGAAAAGCGTTTCGGTCTGAATAATGGTAAATGATAATGCCTGTTTTCTTACTTACCGAATCCGTCAGGAGCACAGGCAGGCTTCCGAGCCAACGGAGAAACCAATAAAAGAAAGGAAGAACGTAAAAATGCGGAACAGTATAAGCCTGCTTTATACCGGAGAGCGCGGCGAGTCGCTTCAGTCGGTACGGGACGCGGTATACAATTTGAATATTGACCGCATGGCGGAGTTTGCCGGCGGGAAAAACCGCGCGACAGAATATTTCCTAAACGTTCTTTGCGCGCCGCCCTCCGGTACCGCGGACGCGGAATACCGGGCGGAAATCCTTAAGGACTTTATTGCAAGCCCTGAGCTGCTTAAAGAGCTTATACAGCTTTTCAGGAGCTATGATAATCTCCGCGCGGAAAACGAGGAAATGACAAAGGAGATTTTCCGTTACGGGGTGCCGTCGTCTGCGCTCGGACTGCTCGACTGCACGTACGAGGAGCTGTATATAAACGCTCATTTCGCCCGGAGCGTAATCGCGTGCTTCGCCGAAATAAACGAGCTCTTTTCGTCGTTTGAGGTAAGCTCAAGGGGCCTTAAAAACATGAAGGAATTCTGTGTTTCCATGAAGGAGAGCCGGTGTATAGACGAGGTCGAGAGGGCTGCCGAGAGATTCCGAAGCGAAAGCGCGGGCAGCTATCGCTTTACCGTCAGATGCGAGCTTAACGAGGCAATGGAATCGGTAAGGTGTACGCTGTCGGATCTGTCCGAGGCGTCAAAGCAGGATAAAAAAGGTATACGCGAGCTCTTCCGTAAGAAGCCCGGGATACCCGCGGAAATAGATATAGGATCCTCCGCGGCGGATAATTCCTGCTCGGCGGTCACGGCGGCGCTCGGCAACCTTTCCGCTCTTTTTTCCGATATAGCGCTGGAGATATACTCTGTTTTTTTCGGCATCGGGCAGGAGCTGCAGTTTTACCGGGTCGCATGTGACATGGCTGAAAAGCTGACCGCCTCCGGGCTTTCATATTGTTATCCGGAGGTACTGGAAAAGGAGGCGGACTGCCTGACCGCGGAGGGTATTTACGATATGCTGCTGCTTACCGAGGGAAAGAACAGCGACACGATCGTCCCGAACGATATAGATATGACCGCTCCGGGGATACTTGCCATAGGAGACAATAACTGCGGAAAGACTTCCTTTCTGCGAGCCGTGGGAAGCGCGGCGCTTTTCGCGCAAAGCGGTCTGTTCGTCTGCGCCAAGAGCATGAGAGTCAGCGTCAGGTCGGGCATCTTTTCGCATTTCTCCTCCGCCGAAAAAGAGCTTACCGCCGGAGACGCCGCGGGGCGCTTTGAGGGAGAGGTGATGGATATAGCCAAAATAATCGACAGCCTTACCCCCTATTCGCTGGTGCTGCTTAACGAGAGCTTTCAGACTACAGCTTACCGTGAGGGCGCCGAGGGAATGAAAGCGATACTTGATATTCTTCCGAAGATCAAGGTAAGATACATTTTCGTTACCCATATGAAGGCCATATTCAAGCTTTTTGAGCCCGGAGAAGTAACGGTTTTGCGGGCGGATAAATATAAACTGGTCAGAGATTAAAAAACTTCAATTTCTTAAAGGGCATAAAGGGTTACGGCGTCTCCGTCTCGGACTTTTTCGAGCTTCAGCGAAGCGCCGAGACGTACGCCGCGTTAATTTGGGAATCATACATACACTTTTTTCAGGAAAAGTTTTGGGAAGATTAAAAATTGTAAAAAAGGAGAATAGTTTATGTTCAACGGACTTGGCATGAATATTTCAAACCTTTCGCGCCTTTCGGACGCGCGCTCCAGATCGGTAAGCCCGGAGAATTTTACCGGGGAACCCGGCAAAGGAGGCATGGCGACAGAGGGCACCGGAAAAAACTGCGCCAGAGAAATGGGCAGGGGCTGGAAAATCTCCCCGAGCGTAAGCATCGCGCCGGGAGAGACGATCACTTTAGCTGATATAAGCGGACAGGGCGCTGTCCAAAGCATCTGGATGACCGGACAGCTTTCCCTTGAAAGTATACTCCGTATCTATTGGGACGGCTCCGACACCCCTTCGGTGGAGGTTCCGCTTCCCGCGTTTTTCGCACTGTTTACCAACAAGGCCGAAAACAACAACGGACTTTTCCCGCTTCTGACCTCCTCGGCGGTAATGGTCGCGCCCTGCCGCGGTATGAGCTGCTACTGGGAAATGCCGTTCAGAAGCTCCTTTCGGTTTACACTGGAAAACCGCTCGGCGCATAATCAGGTCTGCTACTATCAGATCAATTACACTCTGACCGAGGTACCGGACGACTGCGCTTATTTTCACGCTCAGTACCGTCAAAGCTGCCCGGTCCCGTACATGGGAGTACATACGGTGCTTGACGGCGTAAAAGGCAAGGGGCAGTTCGTAGGCTGCGCTATGTACGCCGGACTCAATTCAGCCGGCGGCTGGTGGGGCGAGGGGGAGTTCAAATTTTACATTGACAGCGATACAGAGTACCCGACCATCTGCGGCACCGGCACCGAGGATTATTTCCTTGGCGCGTACAACTGGGATAACGGCGGTAAATATGAAACATATTCCGGACCGTACGCCGGAATGTTCCAGGTCATACCTTCAAACGGGCTTTACGCGTCTCAGATGCGGTTTTCCATGTACCGCTGGCATATACCGGACCCGATACGCTTTGAAAGCGGTATTAAGGTAACGGTTCAGGATCTGGGCTGGAGGAGCGACGGGCGTTATCTTTCCCGCCGAGACGATATCAGAACGGTCGCTTATTGGTATCAGTCGGCGCCCGCTTCCGACTTTCCGACGCTTCCGTCCGTCGAGGAGCTGGAGATAAACTGAAATTATACACTTTTTGAAACCCCGGTCCGCTGAGGCGCACGCCTAAAACGGCAGCGCGGCGAAGGAAAGGAATGGTAAAATGGAGCTTGACACACTTCTTGGGGGAAAAACAGACTGTGAGTGCGGCCGCGCTCACATATGCGGGATAAAACATATAAAAATAGGGGAGGGAGCGCTCGGCGCCCTCCCCGGACTGTTAAAAGTTTTTACGCGCGTCGCGGCGGTGTCGGATACAAACACATATTATGTATGCGGGGCAAAAGTAACGGATATGATCGGTGAAAAGCTGTTTTCCGAGACGGTTTTAGGCTCACCGGAAAAAAGACTTGTCCCAAATGAAAACACGCTTGCCCAATTGAAGGCAAACAGTATCGGCGCTGACATTATCGTCGGAGCCGGCTCCGGGGTGATAAACGACGTCTGCAAATACACGGCGTTTACACTTGGTATTCCGTACATAATAGTATGCACCGCTCCGTCCATGGACGGCTACGCCTCAAGCGGCGCCGCGCTAACTCTTAACGGCATGAAGGTAACACTTCCCGCCAAAGAGCCCTATGCGATAATCGGAGACACCGGCATACTGCGCTCCGCTCCTATGGACATGATACGCGCGGGATACGGCGATATAATAGGTAAATTCTCCTGCCTTTGCGACTGGAAGCTCAGCCATATCGTTAACGGCGAGTACTTCTGCCCGTATGTATATGATATGACGCTGGAGAGCGCCAAAAAGATCTCACTCAGCGCCGAAAAGCTGATTTCCCGTGATCCGGGTGCGATCGAAGCGCTGACCAAAGCGCTTATCGAGGTGGGAATAGGTATGTCGTATATAGGGAATTCACGTTCCGCCTCCGGAAGCGAGCATCATTTCTCACATTTTTTTGAGATAACCGGACTGCTCGAAGACAGGGAGTGTCTGCTTCACGGTCTGGACGTGGGATACTCAACGCTATGCGTACAGATTATGCGGGAAAAGATAAAGTCGTTGCCGCCTGATTACGTACCGAAAACAATGAACGCCCCGGAGCGCATCAGACGCACCGAGGATATTTACGGCGAGCTTGCTCCGTCGGTTTTAGCGCTGCAGGAAAAGACCGGTCTGTATTCACAGGACCGGTCCGTTTCTTACCGCGGTAAGTGGGAAAAGATTCTATCCGTACTTTCGGAGGCGCCCACGGTGACGGAGACCGAAAAGCTGCTGACGCGCGCCGGATTTGACATCCCGGCGTTTTACTCCTTCTACGGCGCGAAAAAGCTATCGGACGCCGGACTTTTCGCGAAGGATCTTAAGGATCGATATACCGTTTTGTGGCTGTACTGGGATCTTTTTTCCGGTATCCCCGAGCGCTCAGACCCGGTCTGAGCGCCGACTCATGTAAATTATCGGGATAGCGCTCCAACCGTGACAAAGACTTCCCGCGCTGTCGAAATCCCGCGCGCCCTTTATCGTTTCCCAGAAGCTGGTCGCCCCGCAATTGAGCATATAACCGTATATTCGGTCTATCTCGCTCTGGATATACGGTCTGTACCCCTCGTCTACCGATAAAAGAGCGTCGTACTTAAACGCCTTCATACTGAGTGTCGTCGGGATAGGAAGCTCGGCGCGGACCAGCCTGTCGCAGATATTCCGGGCGCACCAGCCATCCGCCGCGCCGCACAGGACAGCCATGGCGTTCCCCAGCTCGCACACATCCCCTCTGTCCGAAAAGGTACGGTATAAGCCTTCGGTTTTATCGTAAAAGGTATCGTTTATTTTCTCATTCAGCTTCTCCCTGAGCTTTGTGAAGCGTTGTGCGTCCTGCGCGTTTCCGACTGCGCCCGCGAGAGCCGTGAGCGACGCGAGCGCCATAGACAGCGCGGAGTTGAGAACTATGTCGAACGCCTTGGGCTCTTTTTCGGAAAGCCGTCCGCAGAGCGTGGGATTCCACTCGTAAAAATTCCAGTATCGCCTATCACCGTAAAAATTCGGCGTAAGCCCGTTCTCCATGCGGTCGAGAAAAACATTCGCTATACCGCGCAGCTTGTCGTAAAGCTCAAAGGCCAGCGAGCCATCGCCCGAGTACCGTACGTATTCCTCAGTCTCGATTATATATATAAGCGAAAAGAACGGTATAACCAGATCGTCTCGGCTGGGAGCGCAGATATGAAGCAGTCCGTCGTCACGGCGGTCACTGCCGATCAGCTTCAGCACCGAACGGGGGAACTCATATTCTCCGAACGCTTTGTAGCCGCAAAGCATCTGATTGCGGCTGTCAAGCGTGTAAAGCGCCTGCTCCCTCCACGGGCAGTCCTCGTAATGCTCGAACATGCAGAGCCTGAGCGTCCGCACGCAGGTATCGTATATCCTCTGCCTTAAAGCGTTATCCGCCTTATATTCAACGATTTTGACCGGATATTCCGCCGGATAAAGACCTATGTAATCTATTTCAGCCGGACCGTCGCAGCTTACCTGAAGATACCGGCATCCGAGTCTGCGCATAAAGTTTCTGAACTCAAACCAGTCGCCGTTGCCGATCAGCTCGACCGAAAAATCCCTGTTGTGTATCTTTCTTCTTACCCCGCCCTCGCCGTTTTCCGTCGCAAACAGCAGCTCCGCCTCTCCGTCCCCAGGAAAAACCACATATTCCCCGTAGGAGATATTAAGGACCGCGCCCGCCGGAGCCCTGAAGCGTATTGAAAGATAACCTACCGTTTCCTGTCCGAGATCATATATTTTCCTTTTTTCATCTATAAGCGCAGCCGGGGAAAAATCCCGGAGCGCTATTTTTTTATTCGGTCGGACGCGCATCTCCTTCGGTCTGCCAGCGACCTCAACAGCCGGGCGGCAATCCTTTGCGGCATCGGCGCCGAAATTAATTTCGGCATGACCCCGCGCGTCGTATGTATAGGAAAGACCGAGCTGAGTGGTAATTATTTTCTTTCTGCCGCATACGTAATCGCCCGCTTTTCTGCATAGCGTGGAGCCGTCGGAGAACGCAAGCGGTTTGCCTGCTGAGGATATCTCATATATAAGCCCCGGCAGTCCCTTGCAGTAGGTCATCGATCCTATTCCGTAATACCAAACAAGTATGCAGACGGTATTTTTACCCTTAACGCAGAAACGGGTTATATCCAGCGTGTCATATACCTTGTCGTGCGGGAAATCCGGGTACTGCCCGAACGCGGCAAGCTCACCGTTTATATACAGCTCGTAATTACTGTCGCAGGAGAGCTCCATGCTGACCGTACCGCCGTCATAGCGGAAGGCGTCGTAAAACCTGACATATTGGTCGGGATCATCCCGATCGTTTAACCATATCCATTTTGATTTAAGCATTTTAAATACGAAAGGAGCCCGGCGTTTAATGCCGGCCACTTTTTTCTCCCTGAAATGATTATTCAACTTTATATAGCGTAAAAGGATATTTTCAGTTAAGTCTGCCGTCTGCTCCTTAGACGCTGAAAAAATCGGTCTCGGCTTAAATGATCGCCCCTGAACTGAAAACGTAAATATTTCCGTAGCTCCAGTTATACGCCGAGCCGCAATGCCGATCGAAGGTCATCATCACAAAACGCTTTTTCCCCGAACCGGGCAGCGCGATCACCGTTCCCCAACCGCGAAAGCCCCCGTCGTCATAATCGAAGGTCAGCGTCTCAGGGTCCGAGAGATCGTCAAGCTCAAATTTATAGTAACGCGAACGTGCCCCGAAATCCGAGCCGCAGATAAAAACGTACCCGTTTCCGGTATTAACTATCGAGCCGCCGGTATTTTCTCCTGCTCGTGTATTGTCTTTCCAGACGTACCCCTGAAACGGATGATCGGACTCAAACAGAAAATATCGGTACCTGTTTTTTCCATTATCGGAAACGGGACGGCATACCGTCAAGAGCCATTTTCCTCTCCGCCTGTCGTAGACAAAATCCGGATCCTCGTCGCCGTATTTGGCGTAAAAAAGACGGTCATCGCTCAGCTCGGCCCGCTCAAGCGTATCTCCCACGTGACCCAGCGCGATATCTGACGCTCCCGCGCTTACCTCTGAGGTTTTTTCCGTTTCCATAAGACGGGTATCGACGACATTGACACCGTGCCTAAGGTCGGCGTCCGTTTCACCGCGGGCGAGAATGTGACCGTGAGAAAAGGAGCAATACCAAAGCCGCCATTTCCGCGCCGCGCGGTCATATATAACGGACGCCGCCACGTCCGCCCCCCATATCCCGTCGCCCGTATCGTAAAAAATCGCGCCGTCCAGCCGGAAGTCAGTACTTCCCGGAACCCAGGATATTACCGACTGATACCCTCCGACCTCGTTGCGGGAAGACATGGTAAAATATATTCTTCCGTCTGTTATCATAGGGCTGCCGTCCTCATACCTTATAGGGCGCATATCCGCCTGACTTATCCCGCAGTCCATAAATTTTTCCGTCTTTTTTATATCGGCGTGCCCCCCGGCGGGCAATCTGATATACAGATCGGCTTCCGCCTCCCTGAAAGTTTCCTCTTTTAAGAGCTCCGCCATTTCGGGAGCATCGACGCTCCGGATAAGCCTGAGCCCGTTATCTCCCTCAAGATATATATCAAACGCGCACGCCCGCGCCGTGACTACAAGCTCGCATTTTCCGCCGCAAATAAAATATCCCTCGTCCGCCAGCGGTATTTTCTCCGCGCTCTCCGTGTCTCTGCCGAAGTACAGGGCTTTTTCCTTATCGGATACCGCCGCGTACACGGCAAAGGATTCGACTCCGCCGCGGCGACGGAAAACAAATCCCGCTTCTCCCTGCAGAGAGCTCACTTCCATACTGTATGTGGCGTACGGGAAAAAGCTGAAGGCAAAGCGGCGAAGCTCCCCCGAAGCGTCCGGGGCGCTTACCCGGTAAACTCCCGAGGCAATACTCTCCCGCAAGCCGCCGGCAGAGAAAACCAGCGGATACGGGTCGCCTCTGTCGGTATTTGTCCAGTCCTTGAAAAAGGACATTTCACCGAGCGGGAAGCGGAGATTTTTATAGAGATTGACGGAAAACTCGCGCCTAAAGCGCGGAAACGCAAATGACATATTTACTGACATTCCTTTCTTACGCCCAATTCGCTTCTGTGCGTTTTTTCAGATGGAAATCCCGCGCCTCAAAGCGCACGTTCGCCGGCTATATAGACCTCGGAGATATTGATCTCTCCGTCACACAGCGCGAAATCGGCGCGCAGTCCCGGAAGCAGCGCCCCGCGCTCATTATCAGCCCCTATTGCCCTCGCGGGGTAAAGCGAAGCCGCGCAGACCGCCTCATGAAGCGGTATGCCGGCGCCGGAAAGATTAGCGACCGCCTTATTGAGCGTAAGTACGCTCCCGGCGATAGTGCCGTCGTCAAGACGGCATTTTATCCCGTTTACAGTTACCTTCTGACCGCCGAGATCGTATTCCCCGTCCGGCATACCCCCTGCGCGCATACAGTCCGTGATAAGGTTGAATTTATCCCTTTTAAGCCTGAACACAGGCGAAAACAACGCGGGATGCACGTGAAAGGTATCACAGATCAGCTCGCAGCTCACATTTTCAGTGAACAGCGCCGCTCCCGCCGCTCCGGGGGCGCGGTGAGTTATACCGGTCATGGCGTTGAAAAGATGAGTCGCGTGGCTGACTCCCGCCTTAAACGCTCTTATCGCGGTGTCGTAATCCGCGTCCGTATGCCCCATTGAGATTACCGCGTCTGTCTGAGAGCGTATTTTTTTTATCTCGGAAAAATCCTCGTCCGTCTCGGGCGCTATCGTGATCAGCTTTATAACGTCCTTGTTTCTGATAACGAAATCCGCGTCCGGCCTTCTTACGAACTCAGCGCTCTGCGCTCCCTTTTTGTTTACGTTGATAAACGGCCCCTCGGCGTGAGCGCCAAGCACTATTGCCTCTCCCGGATGCGGGCTTCGCATTACGCCACGGATAGCCGAAAAAGCTTTTTCCAGCTCCTCATACGATACCGTCATAGTAGTCGGCAGAAAAGCTGTCACCCCGTTTTTGAGGATACCGGAGGCTATTGTTCGCACGGCATCCTCAGTGCCGTCCGAGGCGTCCGCCCCGAGATAACCGTGGACATGTATATCGATAAGTCCGGGGATCAGCAGTCTGCCGCCGGCGTTTATCGTTTCGGCGTCAGGGAGCGGTGAATCGGATATTTCGATTATCTTTCTGTCATATATCAGCGTTTTTCCTTCAAGTATGCCCTCCGGGGTCACTATTTTCGCGTTTATTATCTGCTTTGCCATTTTACGAATCTTCCTTTCCTGAGTATCCGTCTACGCTTAAGCCATTTTAATCCTCCATGTCGCCGGAGGCGGCTTAAACAGAATTTGAAAAATTTTCGTGTTTTGCAATAGCAAAAAAATTTATGCGTGAAACCGTCTGCATTCCGATGCGATCAAATTAATCTTTCACGCTATTCTAACTGAATTATCAGAGCTTAAGCGTCTGACCCGGTCTGACCTTCACAGTCTGGCCGTCGGCAGTGAACCATACCGGTATAGCCGAAGGATTGTAAACCGTTGTGCGGTCAATACCGAAACGCAGCGCTCTGAGCGCGGTTATGTAGTCCACTATCTGGATATTTGTCGCGTACCAGACATCCTCAAGCCCCGAGGCGTCTCGGCAGAAGGTCTCTATCAGATCCCAGTTGTTTTCATTGTTGAATTCGAAGCTGTGACCCCAAACATAGAAAAGCATCAGATTCGGAATTCGCCTGGGCGGATTTTTGAAAATCTCCAGCTTAGCCATCAGATCCGCGCGATGGTGGCAGGTCGGATGCCACTGCATAAAGTCCTCCGGGATACCAAAGCCCCCGGTCGCCCTCGTTGTGCGGCTGTATTCCATTCCGAGCGAACGGAACAGCGATATTACCTCCGCGTTATATTCTCCGTAAGGATACGACATTCCTCTCACCGGATAACCGGAAAGCTTTTCAAGCGTTCTCCTGTCCTCACATATCTCATATATCAGTCCTTCTCTCGGAACCGTATTCGGAAACGGATGGGTGTATGTATGGCAGGATATCTCGTGATTGGCAAAAAGTACGGGAAGCTCCTCCGAGGTAAGCGAGCCTTGCTTGTCAAGCCGCGCCGAATTCAAATGAAAGGTCCCTCTGATACCGTATCTGTCAAATATCTCCACCAACCGGCGGTCCGCGACATTGCCGTCGTCATAGCTCATTGTAAGCGCTCTTTTTTTTCCTTCCGGATAACAGTTGAAAACAATATTCATATTCCTGTCCTGGCCTTTCCCTTATATAAAATTTTATTTTGGGAGACATCGCCATTATGCGGTGTCCTCCGAAGACAAGTATATCATACACAGACTGATACGTCAAGTTATTTTTTCATTATCCTGAAAATATTACGAAACTTATGCAATGTTTTTATTACGATATGTTTTCCGTTTCGCCGCGCGGAGAAATAATATAATTAAATTTCGTGATGATGGATATAATAGTTTAATATAAAATACTAATAAGTTCCAAAGACTACACAAAATATTCATAATTAACAGCTATAATAAAAAGCGAAAAGAAGCAAACGAAAGGATATATAAATAATGGTTAAACCGCTTAAGAAACTGGAAAATTTCAAGGGAGTGGAGGGTCCGCTCGTAACTATAGTCATGGACGGGATAGGCTTGGCTCCGGCAAACGACGGAAACGCGGTATATCTCGCTTACACACCGACGCTTGATATGCTGATGAAAAAGTATCCGATGATCACGCTCAAGGCCCACGGTACCGCCGTCGGGCTTCCGTCTGACGACGATATGGGAAACTCCGAGGTAGGCCATAACGCTCTCGGAGCGGGACAGGTCTTCGCTCAGGGCGCAAAGCTGGTCTCCGCCTCCATAGAAAGCGGTAAGATGTTTTCCTCCGACACATGGAAAAAACTTGTAAACAGCTGCGACAGCGGCACACTGCATTTTATCGGCCTTTTTTCAGACGGAAACGTCCATTCGCATATAGATCATCTCAAAGCTATGATAATAAAAGCGAAGGAGGACGGCGTTAAGAGGGTAAGGATACACATTCTGCTGGACGGACGCGACGTCGGGGAAACCTCGGCGCTTGATTACGTCCTGCCCTTTGAGAGCTTCATGTCCGGACTGAGATCGCCTGATTTTGATATCAGGATCGCTTCCGGCGGCGGAAGAATGAAGATCACCATGGACCGCTACGAGGCGGACTGGAACATGGTCAAAAACGGCTGGTATACCCATGTGCTCGGAGAAGGCAGACAGTTCCCCTCCGCCGAAGAGGCTATAAAGACATACCGGGCGGAGCTTGGAGTAATCGACCAGGATCTGCCGCCCTTTGTCATAGCGGAAAACGGCGTTCCGGTCGGCACTATAAACGACGGCGACAGCGTGGTGTTCTTCAATTTCAGGGGAGACCGCGCAATCGAGATCTCCCGCGCCTTCGAGAGCGGGGCCGAGTTTGACCGCTTTGACCGCGTCAGAGTTCCGAAGGTATTTTACGCCGGTATGCTGGAATACGACGGCGACCTTCACATCCCAGCAAATTACCTCGTTCCCCCTCCGGAGATAACAAACACGATGAGCGAATACCTGGTACAGACCGGCATCACGCAGTTCGCGCTTTCCGAGACTCAGAAGTTCGGACATGTAACCTACTTCTGGAACGGAAACCGCTCCGGAAAGTTCAGCGAGGAGCTTGAGACTTACGTCGAGGTTCCCTCCGATGTGGTCCCGTTTGAGCAGAGACCGTGGATGAAGTGCGCGGAGATTACCGATAAGCTGATAGAAGCCTTGCGTTCCGGGAAGTACAGGTATTTACGCTGCAATTTCCCCAACGGCGATATGGTAGGTCATACCGGCTCGCTCGCGGCGACAAGAATTTCAGTGGAGGCTCTGGATCTTCAGCTCGCGCGGATACTGCCGGTAATCGACGAGGTAAAGGGCGCCGCGATAATCACCGCCGATCACGGCAACGCGGACGAAATGTTCGAGACAGACAAAAAGACCGGTCTGCCGAAGCCCGGTAAAGCAAAGACCAGCCATACGCTTAACCCCGTTCCGATGATAATATACGATAATTATACCGCCGATAAGTATTCTCTTGACAGGGAAGGCAGGTTCGGATTATCGAGCGTCGCCGCCACCACCGTAAATCTTCTCGGTTACGAGGCCCCCGAAATGTGGGATGCTTCCACGATAAAGTTTTCCTGAGGCCCTGCATATATCCCGCAAATCCAAAAAGAGAACCGGACTTATCTTCCGAATGCTTTTCCCTGCTTTCATGACCGCCGTTATTGCCGAGAGTAGCTTCGTTTAACGATTTTTCGGTTACTGTCATCTTACTTTATTTCCGTAAACCATATCCCATGTTCAACAGAAACCCGCGAAGCCGGACCCGACGGGGACTGAAGCACGAAACGCCCCGTCGGCGGTTATCGCTTACTTAAGAGGTGGCCTATGCTTATATCTGTCGTAATACCGATGTACAACGAAGAAAAAAACGTCCGCAAAGCGATAACCGAGCTCACGGACACCCTGCGCGGGTACGGCGAGGAATTCGAGCTGATATTTTCCGACGACGGCAGCACGGACGGTTGTGCCGGCACCGTATCGGAATACACGCAGTCGCATCCGGAGATACGGCTGCTATGCCATCCCGTCAACCGCGGCAAAGGCGCCGCGGTACGCGACGGAATGCTTGCCTCCCATGGAGAATATACTGTTTTCACCGACTGCGATCTGGCGTACGGCGCCGAAAGCGTCGTCGACATATTACGCGCTCTGAGAACAGGGGAAAACGACATAGTTATCGGCTCTCGTACTCTCCACCCGGACGGCTACGGCGGCTACACGGCAATGCGCAGATTCATATCGAAAAATTATCTGAATCTGATAAAAGCCGCCTCCGGCTTTTCGCACAGCGACTCCCAGTGCGGGCTCAAGGGCTTTACCGCAGCGGCGGCAAAGAAAATATTTTCTCTATGCGAGATAGACGGATTCGCGTTCGATCTTGAGGTACTGATGCTGGCGGAAAGGTTAGGCTACAAGGTGGGTGAGATACCGGTGAGTGTGCTCACGCACGCGGAGCATACCTCAAAGGTGCGTCTGCTGCCGGACGCGATCTGCATGCTCACCGACATAAGCAGAATAAAAAAACGGCTTCGTCTGCTCGATTCCCCGTATTCCGAGCCCCCCTCAGATACTAAGGATACATAAACCCAGCTGCACACGAAAGGAAAACCATAACCCTAAATGAAACTTAATCTGTGGCTATACAAGCTTGAAAACAAAATATCCCGGTTCGCGATAGAAAACCTTATGACACTGCTTGCCGGAGCAATGGCGATACTTTACATTGCCGACATTATAATGGCGATGTCCGACGCTCCGAGCTCGCTTTACTCGATGCTCACCTTTGACCGCGCGGCGATACTCCGAGGACAGGTTTGGAGGGTCTTTACCTTCCTGTTCCTCTATCCGACGGATACCAACCCGATTTTTGTCCTGCTCTCGCTCTATTTTTATCATTGGACCGGTACCGCGGTGGAACGTCACTGGGGCAAGGCCCGCTTCAATCTCTATTATCTGTTCGGTTTTATCGGCTCGATAATCGCCGGCTTTATCGTCGGAGGTATGACCAACGTATGGCTCAACCTGACCATTTTTCTAGCGTTCGCGGTTATTTATCCGGATCTGCAGGTTCTCTTGTTTTTCATAATCCCGATAAAGGTCAAATGGCTCGGTCTGATCGAGGGTATTTTACTGATTCTTGTATTCATTTTCGGTAATATTATAGTTCGCGCGGCGCTCATTGTTTGCTTTCTCAATTTCCTGCTCTTTTTCGGAAACGATCTTATCCGGATGATAAAGCAAAAATATCAGGAATACAAATGGCGGCATCCGCCCAAAAGGTAGATGATAAAAAATTTTCCCCGCTTTCCGAAGAAGGCTTTGCAAAGACTTTTCTATATACGGATTTTATAAAATTGGGGTTTGTAAGAGAAGTTTTTGCCCCGATTTTTCAAAAAAGCGGGAAATAAAACAAGGAGAATAGCGTGAAAGTACAATCACATCGTATCAGAATGCAGGTGATTTCACGCATAAATTTTCTAAAAAGCTGAATGCATTTTGTTTTGCGAAGCAAAACGCGAAAATTTTTCATGTCTATTTGAGTCGCCTACGGCGACATGAGGTGATTACTATGGAAAAACAGACCTACAAGCTGTGGGAAAACGGAACTCCGTATTTCGAGCCGTCCTACGGGCAGCCGGAAACTACCGTGACTTTTTATCCCGCAAGCGTAACCAAGCCCGCAAGCGTAACCAAGCCCACAGGCTGTGTGATAGTTTTCCCCGGCGGGGGTTACAGCATCAGAGCCGAACACGAGGGTAAGGATATATGTGAGATGCTTAACGCAAACGGCTTTCATGCGTTCGTTTTAAATTACCGGTTGGCTCCATATAAGCATCCGGCAGAGCTTACGGACGCGCTGCGCTCTATACGGTTTGTGCGTCATAACGCCGATAAATTCGGTATAAAAAAGGACAAAATAGCTATACTCGGCTTTTCCGCCGGGGGACATCTCGCAATAACCGCGGCCGAGCATTTCGATTACGGACTGGAGAAAGACGCCAAAGACGAGATCGACCGGGAGTCCTCACGTCCGGACGGCGCTGTTTTCTGTTACGCGGTGAGCACAATGGTCGGAGAGTACAGCCACGAGGGCTCGAGAATAAACATAACGGGAGAACGCGAGGAGGGAGAGCTTGCTCATCTGCTGAGCGGTGAGGAAAACGTCCGCGCGGACATGCCGCCGGTATTCATATGGCACACCTTTGAGGACACCTGCGTACCTGTGGAAAACGCTCTTATGCTCGCCGGCGCACTGAGAAAGAAAAGAGTTCCGGTAGAAATGCACATCTTCCCGACCGGAGAACACGGGCTCGGACTCGCGCCCTCTGTTCCCCATACGGCGCAGTGGTCAGAGCTTCTCTGCCGCTGGCTGCATTTTTATGGATTTTAGGGTAAAAAGCTTTCGTAACGTCCTTAAAAAACTTCTTTGGGAAAGTTTTTGCCAGGCTTTTTTCAAAAAGCCGTAAAATAATAAAAATTCCGGAAAGGAAAACCGGACCGGATTTTTAAAATATATAAAAAAGCCGAAAGGATAAAAAAACTATGGCAGAGATCACGAAAGGACCAAGAACCTCGGTAAACGATTTTTTCGGAAAGCACCTCAATACTGACATCCCCGAGCTTTCGCCGATCAAAAAGCTGATGTCTGAAGGAGATATAAGAGGAGCGGAAAAAATTTTCGCCGACTATGTCCGCGCCTTCCTTCAGCCGGAGAAGCTGAACCGCGACTGGATAGGCCGCAAATATTCCGACGACCAGCGTGAACGCCTGACTAAGCGCGCAGCCGATATAATGGAGTACAAATTCAGCTCCTGCGGCATACCGTGGCAGTTTGAGAAGGGAAAGATAGACTGGGAGTTCAACCCTACATACAACAATTACTGCGAATGGCCATGGCAGCTTTCGCGTCACCCCGAATTTTCCGTTTTGGCGGAATATTACACTCTCACTAAGGACGAAAAGGCGGCAAAAACCTTTGTGGATATGATAAGCAGCTGGTTTGAGCAGGCAATAGTCCCGGAAAACGAGAGCGGCTACAAGACCATCTGCTGGCGTACAATAGAGGCAGGCATACGCATGCACGGCTGGAGCATGCAGCTCCATGCCTTTATCTCCTCGCCCGCGCTGACCGACGAGTTTATCACAACTTATTTTATATCAATCTATGAACACGGCTGGAGACTCCGCAACTTCTGTACACACGGAAACTGGCTGCTTATGGAGATGCACGGTCTTGTCCGCATCGCCCTTCTTTACCCCTTCCTTTCCGATGCTCCGGAGTGGAAAAGCTACTCTCTGCGCCGACTTGAGGAGGAGCTTGATATTCAGGTATACCCCGATGGCTTCCAGTATGAGCTTTCCACCAACTATCACGGTGTCGTCGATCATAACTATTACGCGGTGCTCGACCTGTACCGTAAGATGGAGATAAAAGCGCCGGAATTCCTTGAGACCAAGCTCAAGAAGCTTTACGAAATGTATCCGCACCTCACCCGCCCCGACAGACGTCTGCCCGATATAAACGACGGCGCGGAAATGCTAATCGACGGCAGGATGCGTCAGGCCGTCGGACTGTATCCGGACAGAGATGATTTCCGCTGGTTCGCTACCGACGGAAAAGAAGGGCACGCCCCGGATTATCTTTCCTACGCCTTTCCATACGCCGGCGCCGTAGCCATGCGTACAAGCTGGGAGAAAAACGCTGTCTGGGGTTACATCGACTGCTCTCCGTTCGGACGCGGACATCAGCACGAGGATAAACTGAACGTCCTGCTGTTTGCTTACGGTAAAAAGCTTCTGACTGAGGGCGGCGTATACGATTACGATACCTCCGAAATGAGAAAATACGTACTCTCCACCCGCGCTCACAACACGATCCGTATAAACGGCATGGATCAGAATGTCCGTCCGAGGTACAAGTGGGAAGACAAGGATATCAATAAGAAAGCGGATTTTGATTTTGAGACTACCACGGAACGCGATTACGCCTGCGCCAAATTCGACGAGGGCTACGGCAAGAATTTTGATCCTACCGTACACGAACGCAAGTTGATTTTCTTCAAAAATATTGAAGGGACAACGCCATTCTTTGCCGTGGTGGACAGACTTATCGCGCCCGATAATGAAAAACGCTCCTACGAGCAGATGTGGCACTATGAAAGCTGTGAATTTACCGCCGATGGGCTTCGCGTCAGCGGCGATTACGGCGACGGAGTGGGGCTTACAACTGTGTTTTCCGACACTGACGCTAAGGTCGTGGATATGAAAGGTCAGTATGAACCGTTCTACCAGGGTTGGATGCCGATCCGTCCCTCCGGACCTCATGAGCACCGCCCTATACCGACACCTGTTCTCTGCGGAGAGCTTACCGGCACAAAGCGTATAGTAACTATCCTCTATCCGTACAAAGATGGAGCGGATATCTTAATGGGCGTCAAAGCCTCACCGGACACAAGCTCCACAGATTTTACCTTGATTTTCAAAGACGGAAAAGAGCTTACTTTAAGTGAATAAATTTTTTCTCAGGAACCCTTTTTATAAAAAGGGTTCCTGAAACCTCCCAAAAATTTTTCTGGAAAGAATATATTATAGAATCAGTCTAAGCGGGATATTCCGTCGCCGTCTCCGACTTCTCCGGACTTCAGCGGAGCGCCGTGATATGCGCCGCGTTTCTCTGAGCTTTCAAAAAGCCGGAGGCGAGATGAAACACCATGCCTGCTGAAATCAGAGATACACCTTTTTTAGTGAAGTTTTTGAAGGGGATTTAAGGGGGAACTTTTTTCAAAAAGTTCCCCCTTTTTTCTCAGGAACCCTTTTTATAAAAAGGGTTCCTGAGACCTCCCAAAAATTTTTCCGGAAAGAATATATTATAGAATCAGTCTAAGCGGGATATTCCGTCGCCGTCTCCGACTTCTCCGGACTTCAGCGGAACGCCGGGAGGTGCGCCGCGTTACTCCGAATTTTCAAAAAGCCTGAGGCGGAGATGAAACAACTCGCTTGATGAAATCCAACACACCCTTTAAGAAA
>CALYAD010000036.1 GCA_944393415.1 uncultured Clostridia bacterium
CGGAAAACAAAAAAGCCGACCTTATTTCCACTTCGTTAGTGGTCATAAAGTCGGCTTCATATTAACCGTATGTAATTAAGCTTCAAGGGCATCGAGCAGGTGGAGTATGAGGTTGGAGGTTGCTCTGTTGTCGATCCCGTTTGCCTTCTGTTTGAGTCTCTTTGCGTTCAGAGCATCGATAGCAACTCGGAGTTCAAAGGGGGTGAGCTTAAGTCTGCGAACCGTGGTATATCCGTATTTCATCTGTAAATCCTCGCTTTCCTTCTTTCTGTCTATATTATATCAGAAAAGCAGAGATTTCTCAAATGTGCGATTATCCCGTAGGTTCAAGACCTGTATAAACGAAAAATCGAGCATTTTTCAGCAAAAATTTTCGACACTGAAAAAAGCCCTTAAAAACACGAAAAGTCCTTGAAAATCAAGGACTTTTGTGTGTAGTAGTCTTTTCGTACTACATAGATGGAGGCGCCACCCGGAATCGGACCGGGGAATAAAGGTTTTGCAGACCTCTGCCTTACCGCTTGGCTATGGCGCCGTTTAACAAGTTGGCACACCGAGGGGTGTGCCAAATGTATTATTATGGAGCGGATTACGGGGCTCGAACCCGCCACCTCGACCTTGGCAAGGTCGCGCTCTACCAAATGAGCTAAATCCGCGGGAATCATGGTGCCTCCGGTCGGAATTGAACCAACGACACGGGGATTTTCAGTCCCCTGCTCTACCAACTGAGCTACAGAGGCTTAAAACAAATGGCGACCCGGATGGGACTCGAACCCACGACCTCTAGCGTGACAGGCTAGCGTTCTAACCAACTGAACTACCGGGCCATTTTGGTGGGAACAACAGGGCTCGAACCTGTGACCCCATGCTTGTAAGGCATGTGCTCTCCCAGCTGAGCTATGCTCCCATATTGAACATCGTTCCGCGACGTTGATTATTATACCATATTATATGTGTTTTGTCAATACCCTTTTGAAAAAAAATTCCCCGATATATAATATTTTTTCACACCGTTATATCTCGAATCACTTATCAAACGGGCAGCGGCACACATAAAATTTTTTCTCGGTTCTTTCGTCCGGTCTTTTCATATCAAACCCTGAGAAAATGTCTACAAGCTCCATTCCGGTCTCTTTTAAAATACTCTCAAGCTCTTCATCCTCCCAGAGCTTTTCCGTCTGCAGTTCCTCGCTTTTTGTATAGCGTCCATCCTTATCTTCGGTGAAAAGCGTAAGAAAGAAATCACAAAGCCCGCTTTCAGGGTCAAAGCTGCTTTTCCAACCGAGATAATTACCGTCTCCCTCAAGAAAATAATCTCGCTGCGCAAATACTTCTCTGAAACGGTACGACGAATTAACATCAAATAAAAACAGTGCGCCGGGATTTAAATAATTTCTCACAAGCTTAAAGCATTTCACCACGTCATCCCGTTTTGTCAGATAGTTTACGCCGTCCAGCGCGCACACCACAGCGTCTACGGTACCGTAAAGCTCAAACGAACACATATCCTGACATAGATATAAAATATCAAGCCCTTTCTCGGACGCGTTTTCGAGGGCTTGCGAGAGCATGTCAGTCGATATATCGGCTCCTATCATATCAAAGCCGTTTTCGGCAAGCTCCTCGGTCAGCTTTCCGGTACCGCACGCAAGATCAAGCAGCAGCTTTTCCTTTCCGCTTCCGTACCTCATAAATACTTTTTTTATGTAATCGGTATACCCTTTATAATCCGCTCCGTTCAGCGAATCATATACCTTGCTCAGTACCGTAAACTGACCTTGATACATAACGTGTCGTTCTCCTTTGATAAAAAGCTTTTTGTAAGAAAAGTTTTTGGGAAGCTTAAGAAACCCTTTTTTCAAAAAGGGTTTCTTAAAATAAATAAGTTGTAATATCTGACGCTTAACAACGAGTCCCCGGACTCAGACACAGCTTATTATCGTATCGCTCAGATCGTCCTTCGCGCTCACGGAGATCAGCGATACCTCGCTCTTTGCCGATATGACCGCCTCCGCTATGCGGTCCTCGATGTTTGTCTGGATATATCTGCGCATATTTCTGGCGCCGTATTTCTCCGAAAAAGAATTTTCGGAAACAGCTCCGACCGCCTTATCGTCATACGCCGCCTTATACCCCCTGTCCCTGAGCGCGCCGCAAAGCTCGTCAAGCATTATCACCGCTATCTTCTTAAAGTCCTCCCTATCAAGCGAACGGAAGGTTATAACCTCGTCCACACGGTTTAAAAACTCCGGACGCAAAAACTCGCTTAACGCCGCCATGGTTTTGCTTTCGCTTTGCTCCTGCGTGTTCTCTCCAAAACCAAGAACTCCGTTCCCGGTCCGGGAGCCCGCGTTTGTCGTCATTATAATCACGGTATTTTCAAAATTAACGGTACGTCCCTGAGCGTCGGTAATATGCCCGTCGTCAAGAATCTGCAGAAGAATGTTCATTACGTCGGGATGCGCCTTTTCTATCTCGTCAAAAAGCACGACGGAATATGGTTTTCTCCTTATTTTTTCCGTTAACTGTCCCGCCTCGTCGTATCCCACATATCCGGGAGGCGCTCCGATTATCCGTGAAACCGCGTGTTTTTCCATAAATTCCGACATATCAAGACGTATAAGCGACTCCGGAGCATTGAACAGCTCGTTTGCAAGACGCTTCACAAGCTCGGTTTTACCGACTCCCGTGGGACCCGCGAAGATAAAGGAAACCGGCTTTCTCTTGGCGCTTACTCCGACGCGGCCGCGTTTGATGGCACGGACTACGGCGTTCACCGCCTTATCCTGTCCTATTATGTGTGATTTCAGATTTTCTTCAAGCTTCGACAGCTTTTCAAATTCGTGCTCGGTTATACTGCTCGCGGGTATTCCGGTCCATATCTCAATAACGTTTGCGAGCTCGTTTTCAGTCAGAACCAGGGACTCCATCTGCTCCTTCAGCTTATCCGTCTCCTTGCTCACGCTTATCATTTCCGTTTTAATGTCCGCCATACGCTTGTAAAGCTCATTCGTCTTCTCAGGCTCGATCTCCCCTACCTTTTCCCCAAGCTTCTTTTCCTCGTCGTTAAGCGCCGAAAGCTTATTTTCAAGCTCCGGAAGTCTGTCTGTGTCCGGAGAGCTCAGAGAAAGATATGAACATGCCTCGTCAAGGAGATCTATCGCCTTATCAGGCAGGAATCTGTCGGTAATATAACGTTCCGCCAAAGATACCGTTTTCTCCAGTATGGAATCCGGTACCTTTATATGATGGAAATTCTCGTAATAATGCTTTATCCCCTTCAGTATCTCTACGGTATCCCCGACCGAGGATTCCTCGACTATTATCGGCTGAAAACGTCGCTCAAGCGCGGAATCCTTTTCTATATACTTTCTGTACTCCGCGAGCGTCGTAGCTCCTATAAGCTGTATCTCTCCCCTGGAAAGCGCCGGCTTAAGTATATTCGCCGCGTTCATCGAGCCCTCCGCGTCTCCGGCGCCGACTATGCTGTGTACCTCATCGATGACAAGAATAATATTTCCCAGCGCCTTTACTTCGCCTATCAGCGCCTTCATTCTGCCTTCAAACTGCCCCCTGAACTGAGTTCCTGCCACGAGAGCGGTCATATCTACCAATAAAACCTCTTTATCCTTAAGCCTATACGGAACCTTTTTCTCCGTTATACGCTGAGCGAGCGCCTCGGCGATAGCGGTCTTACCGACACCAGGCTCTCCGATAAGGCAGGGATTGTTCTTCTGACGCCGACAAAGGATACGTATCAGGCGCTCTATTTCTCTGTCACGCCCGATCACACGGTCGAGCTTTCCTTCTTTTGCCTTTTGCGTAAGATTTATACAGAACTGCTCTATGGATTTTCTTGAGGGCTCCTGCTTCTGAACGCGCTCCTTTGCCTGCCCCTTTTTCCCGTCCTTAGGATTTTCCTTCTCCCTGCCTCCGAACAGCATCGAGCTCAGCTGCTCAAGATTTATCATCGGCGCACGACCCTGATCGTCGTCCGTCAACGCCTCTCCAAGACCGGATTCCGTCATATTCTGTAAGAAATTATTTATATTCTCGTATTCCGCCGGAAGCTTAAGCCCCAATTCCTTGGCACACTGCAAACAATATCCTTCCCTCGGACCGTCCTTATCACCCTGTCTCATTAAATAAACCATAGCCGGATTGCTATGACATCTGGAGCACATTATCATTGTAATCACCTCATGCCGCAATAGGCGGCTCAAATAGACATGAAAAATTTTCGTGTTTTGCAAAGCAAAACAAAAAGTGTTCAGCTTTTTAGAAAATTTATGCGTGAATCCTGCTGCATTCTGATGCGATGTAATATATTTTTCACGCTAATCCTCCCGTGCCGCCGTAGGCGACTGTAATTGATATGAATAATTTTTGTATTCTGCGCGCTTTCAGAAAATTTGCGGCGATAAACAGTCTGAAATCCGACTTGATTTATCGTAACTTTCACGCAAACAATTTCAGTTTATATACCCTTTTTTGACCGCATATGAAACTATTTTGTTAAGCCTGTGGTACACACCGGATTTTGATATACCATCTCCGTGAAGCTCTGCCAGTACCTCAAGCGGTTCTATGGGGTTTTCGAGCCTGAGCAGCGCGGTCTCCCTGAGCGAAGCGGAAAGCTCATTCAGCTCTCCGTGCGCTATAATCGCCTTTATCGCCTCGCTCTGTCTTGCCGCCGCGTCCACGGCCTTAATAACGTTTTTGGTATCGCAGTTTTTCTGACGGTTTGCCGATCTTCGTATTTCCTTTACTATCGCGTCATTCATTAGCTCAAAGGAAACCGACACCGCGCCTATATAAGACAGCATATCCTCAACCGTCTCCGCCCGCTTACAGTACAGAAGCTGTTCGCCGCGCCTCGTCGTTTTCTTCATCGCTATTCCCGCATCCCTCATCGCCGAAAACAGAAATTCCCCGCTTTCCGTGTTGGGAAGGACAAACTCAAGATGAAGCTCCTTTTCCGTTTTACTCGCGCGTCCGCAAACGAGGAATACCGCCCGTACGAAATTAGGAACACAGTGCGGACATACTCTGCCGCTTGACACGGGACAAAGCACGTCGGCATCGGCCGAAACAAGAATCCCTTTCGGCTTTCCGTCGTCGAAATAGCCCTTATGCCTTCTTTTTTGCAGCTTTGCGCAATACTCGGAAACCGCATCCGAAAACTGATTCTTTCTTTGCCTTGAAAAAACTCTGACGCCGGTCAGAAAGGAATTTGCACAGCACTCATTTTTTATCTCAGCCGTCAGAAGCTGTCTTTTTATTTCGGAAGAAAACTCCGAGCTTCTTTTATTGCCGGACCGCATCTCAGTCAGACACCTTTCTTAATATGTTTTCAGTCTTGTTTTTCCCCGGACATTATTTTTTGCCGGCTTTTTGCGCGGCCCTAAGAGTGTTTTTCATAAGCATAGCGATAGTCATCGGACCTACTCCCCCGGGAACCGGGGTTATCGCGCCCGCAGCATCCTTTACGCTCTCAAAGTCCACATCTCCGCATAGCTTTCCGTTTTCATCCCTGTTCATGCCGACGTCAATGACCGTCGCGCCCGGTTTTATGTAATCCGCGCCGATCAATTTTGCCTTTCCGATAGCGACGACAAGTATATCCGCGCGTCTGCATTCCTCTACGAGATCCTTTGTTTTTGAATGACACACGGTAACCGTTCCGTTCTTCTGGAGCAGCAGCATCGCCTGCGGCTTTCCTACTATATTGCTTCTGCCGACCACGACGCAGTTCTTACCCGCAACCTGAATTCCGGTCTCCTCTAAAAGTCTCATTACTCCGGCGGGGGTACAGGGAAGGAAATCATAATCGCCTATCATTATCTTTCCGACGTTCACAGGATGAAACGCGTCCACATCCTTATCCGGAGAAATCGCGTTTATAACGGTCTTCTCATCCAGATGCTTAGGCAGAGGAAGCTGTACCAATATACCGTCTATCTTATCGTCTGAGTTAAGCTTATCAACCAGAGTCAAAAGCTCTTCCGAAGAGGTATTCTCCGGGAGCTCATGCACTTCTGAGTAAAATCCGACCTCACCGCATGCCTTCGCCTTGTTCCTTACATAGACCTTTGACGCCGGATCCTCCCCGACTATCACGACCGCAAGTCCGGGCTTTACCGTCATTTTCTCCGTTTCCTTGCGGACCTCCTCTCTTACCTTCGCCGAGATCGCCTTACCGTCTATTATTACCGCCATAATATTTTTCCGTCCTTTCAAATCCGTGCTTATAACTAAATTAAAATATCCCCCGCCTCTCAGGCGGGTACTGCTTAATTTTTAGTAGGGGAATAATTCCGCCACTGAAAACGCTGAATGACGGGGCTTAGCCCCTTATTGAATCATTCGTCTTCATCATCCGTATTCTGACTGCTTTCTTCGCCGTCGTCCGTACTTTCAAGAGGCTTCAGAGAGGCGGAGTCATATCTCTTTCCCTTTTTCCAGAACACCGCCATAAGTACCGCCGCGGCTACAAAGGAGAGAAATCCCACCACCTGAGATATCCGGAACGGTCCTACCCAAAGGCTGTCCTGTCTGAGTCCTTCTATGAGCATACGTCCAAAGCCGTACCAGCCTACATACGCGAGAAAGATCTGACCGTCAAACTTTCTTTTTTTATAAAATATATTTATCAGGATAAATCCCACGAGATTCCAAAGAGACTCATAAAGAAAGGTCGGATGTACTATACCTACAAAAGTCTCCTGACCGCTCGGATATATATGAGTCAGACTCATCCCCCACGGAAGCTCCGTTACGGCTCCGTATGCCTCGCCGTTGCAGAAATTTCCCCATCTTCCGATAAGCTGTCCGAGCATGACCGCAGGAGCAAGCATATCAAAAAAGCATTGAGGTCTGATCTTTTTTACCCTGCAGACGATATACGCCGCGATGCCTCCGGCTATAATACCTCCGTATATGGCGAGTCCGCCCTCCCAAATCTTAAAGACGTCCGCAAACGAATAGTGCTGACCTGAGGTGATAACATAGTATAGCCTCGCGCCGATTACTCCCGATATAATCACTATAAGAGTAAAATCAATAATATCATCCGGAGTTATACCCTTGTAATCCCTTGTACGGTACATAACATATAAAACCGCCATTACCATACCGAACGCAATGATTATTCCGTACCACGCAACATCCTTTCCGAAGACCGTAAACGCGATACGGTCAATGGTAAATTCACCGATACCCAGCCCCGGAAACGATATTTCTGATGATGTGTACATTTTATAGCCAACCTGCCTTACCTTGAATTAGATTTTTTTGACCGATTTTTTATTTTCTGCCGCTTTGGGGTACACAACGCTCATAGCAAACCGCTCAGGCGACAGTACACGTCCGGCTAAAGCGTTAACGTCCTCAATGGTCACGGCAAGAAACTCTTCGGCTCGTCCGAGCGGCTCCATACCGAGAATCGCGCTGTCAAATATGCTTTCCGCCGCCTCGGCGCTGTCCAAGCTTTTTAAAGCGTCCGCATACATTACCCTTCTTGCTCTTTCAAGAGCCTCCGCCGACACACCTCTTTCACGCAGCCTTCCGGCATACTCGCAAAACGCCTCAAACACCGCCTCCGGATCGTCGGAATCGCCGCCAGCGGCAAAATACGGCGCTGTCCGTCTGCACGCGTAACCGTAAGAATAATTTTCTGACAGCAGACCTTTTTCGTATAGGCTGCAGTAAAGCTCTTCACATTCCCCGAAAAGTATTTCCGAAAGCACCTGACACGCGGCGGGAAAATCCCCCTCCGGATATTTGATCCCTATTCTGAACACAGGGATGGAAACCTCCATCTCACGCTCCGCGCGTTTTCGAGCACATTCAATTGTATCCTTATGTCTGTCAAATATTACCTTTGGCGTCTCCTTACCCGGAAGCGCTCTGTCGACTACCCGCTCGACCTCGTCGGGATCTATCCTTCCGCATACCGACATAACCATGTTGGACGACCTGTAATATGAGTTATAGCAGGCATACAGGAGAGAGGGGGTGATTTTTGAAATTGAATCCACGGTCCCGGCAATCGGAACCGCCGCAGGATGCTCTCCGTACATTGCGCCCATAAGTAAATAATGCAGAGCATCAGACACACTGTCCCGGCACATCCGTATCTCCTCCGAAATAATTCCCTTTTCTTTTTTTACGTTTTCAGGAGTAAAATACGGTGTCGTTACCATTTTAATAAGAAGCTCGAGCGCCTCGTAAAAACGTTCGGTGCATGTGAATAAATAAACCGTAGTATCTGCCGAGGTATACGCGTTCGCGTCCGCGCCCAGCGCCGCAAATCCCGCGGAAACATCCTCTCCGTCAGGAGACTCGAACATTTTATGTTCAAGAAAATGCGCGATCCCCGCGGGAACAGTCGATGTATGCCCATTGCTATCCGTCAGGGTACTGTCGCAGGAGCCGTAGCGTGTTCCGAAAAACGCTGTGTACTCAGTAAATTCCTTATTCAACACATATATATCGAGACCGCTGCGGTGTCGTATCCTGACCAATTTCTCACCGAGCAGCTTGTTTTCAATAATTTCTCTTTTATTCATCCGGTCCCCTTTCGGCGACGCCGTTCAGAAAATAATTTATTTTCAGCCTTGCTTTTTTGGCAACCCCGGCCACGTCTTTTTTTGTGACCGCCTTAATTTCCGAGACATATTTGTCAGTATCGGTGCTTCGACCGCTTATCTCGCGACTGATAACCCATTCAGTATAGCTTATCGGGCTATCCGACAGCGTTCTGTAAGCGCTGAGCAAGCTTTCGACAGCGTTTTTCATATCTTCCTCAGTTATATTGTCCGGATCACATAATTCCTTAAGCTGAAGCTCGGTCTCTTTGATTACCCTTTCTCGGTTTTCCGCGGATATTCCGCTGACCACATACATGATCCCAAGCGCGCTCTGCTGTACCGACGAACAGTAATAACAAAGATTGAGCCTCTCTCTTACGTTCATGAAAAGACGGCTTACAGGAGATGCCCCGAATATTTCATTGAATATCTGAAGCGGGGCCGTATTTTCAGGAGCTTTGCCCATACTGTACGCAAGCACAAGCCGACTTTGAAATGCATCGATACACTCTGCCTCATCCCTTACCGACTCCGCGTCAACAGGTAAGACAAGCTTCGGGATCGGTATGATATCCTCTTCGTTTCTCTCCGCCGTCAGAAGCTTGGCAAAGCGCGTTATTTTTTCTCTGTAGCCTTCCTTATAGCTACCGGAATAAACTATATGAAGTCTGCTTTTTTCCAGTATAGCGCGCAGCAGCTTATAAAGCGACTCAGGCGTCGCCTTCTCAAGCTCCTCCGGAGTACCCAGCGCGTCGCACGCATACGGAATGTCTCCGAGCGCAAGACGTTCACATCGATACAACGCGTATGAATTCTTATTGTTTATCCTTGATCTGATCCTGTCAAGCTGGTTTTTCTTTTCTATCGCCAAATAGGAAGGCTTAAGCCCTCCGTTTTCAAGCAGCGGGAAGACAAGCAGCTCGGAAAGCAGCGACAGTATGTCTTCAAATATATCCTCGCCCGCTTTTTCCGGAATAAAACGGTTATCCAAAAAATACGCGTTCACTCTGAAGATCAGCGTATACGGCGTCTTTACTGTTCTGACAGAAATATCCGGATCATACAGCATCGCGATATGGCGGCCAAGCTCAGCGCTTGTCGGATATTTTCCACAGCCTCTTATAAGCACTGCGGAAAGCAGATTACAGCGAGTAATATTTTCCTCGCTGAGCGGAAGCAAAAAATTCAGTGAAAAATAATTGCTTTTGAATTTTTCCGACGGTATCACAGACAGATCGACCCCGGGAGCAACTAAAACACTTTTTATTTCCATTACGCCGCACCTCCGGATCAGAATAAAACGATAATTGCGCCGTATAACGATCTCATCGCGGATTTAAATAAATAATTTTGATCGCCATACATTCGTTAATCAAAACAAGTATACCATATAATAATGTGTAATTTCAAGAACTTTTGAAAACTTTTTACGAATGAATATTATTTCACTATACTTTATTTATTAAAAATAGCAGTAAATCCTTTTATCCGTACTGCTTCCGACCGGATAGCTCGGCAATGACGATTACACCGAGCGCATAAGCTCGCTCAAGGTCGTAAAAGGAGTGATCTGCCGGAAATAAAAAGCTTTTTCCCGCGCCTGACGGCATAGCTCCTTTTCATCCTTTGTCACCGTCGTGACTTCCCCGTTTGCACTCCTTAGCTTTTTATGACTGTATCTGTCCTTTGTTATCACAGTAAGTTTTATACCGTTAACGCTCCTTGCCGCTCTTAAAATATTCAAGAGCAGTGTGTACGGCTCGTCCGCACTGAAGCAAATGAGCTTTTTATCTTTGTTTACACAGTCTTTTGTAGCCTTCTTCTTACTTCCGTCCGGAGAGCCGCACGCGCACCTGTCGAGGTAAGCTGCGTATTGAAGCAGCTCCGTGTCACAGCCTGACAGCATGAATCTTTCCCTTACCGGTCTAAGTCCGCTTTTGGTTTCCACGGCTGTTACCAGCCTTTCAGTAACACTGCTTTTCCTATACGAACGTGATGTTTTCATCGTATACAGCTTACCCAGATTGGATGATTTCGCCCTGTAGATTTCGGACATACGTAAAAATCCGGAAAACGGCGCGTCGAAGTACAGCTGTGCAGCTCGGATCATTATACATGAATTTGTATAAACGTCTTTACTTCCGATTTTTCCTTTTATAAAGCTCCAAAAAGCATTCTCACTATCTCCGAATAATATTATCTTAAGCATTTCCGGCAGTTTATCAAAAACTCCCGCGACCACATTAAGTTCCTTGTAGCAAAGAGCTCCCGCGATACCTGCCGCCGTATTACCGGCCATGCAGGAGTACATTGTTCTGGGCAAAAGAAGCTCAACAAGCTTTGACGCGTCCTTGTTTAAAAAATAAAACTCCGGAAGCTCCTTTGCCAAATTCAAGTACGCTCCTGCAAGCGCGGTAAGACAGACAGCGCTCTGCCCGTCCGAGCCCTCCAGCTCTTCGGTACTCGTAATAAACCTGAATCTTTCCAAAAGAGTATTGCTGAGCGTCAGTGTCTCCTCCGGACCAAAAAAACCGAAAAGGCGCATCGCTACCGCGCCGCAAAGCGCGTACACTATTTCATCCGCGCTGAAAAGCCCCGTGCTTTCCCGTCTGTATAGCTCCAGAAAACAATCCGCCGCGCATCTCGCCGCGCGTTTTATCGCCGCTCTGTTCACCCTTGCGTTTTGAGTGCCCGGATTTACAAAATAGCTTTCTTTACAGCATTCGAGTTTAACCTCACGACAGGCTATATTGTCTTCTCTGTTATTAAAATCATCTGCGTCGGCGGGATACATACCGTCCCGTGACTGAGCTCCGTTTTCTTTTTCGCAAATAGGCAAAACAGCTCTTCGAGCTCCATTTTCAATAAATTGACGCCTCAGTATATCTATACCTCCCGGCGGCGGAAGCATCACCATATGAGGCGTTATGTGTTTTTTATTTTTGAAAAACAGATAATTATCCAGCGTTCCATGTCCGGTCAATACTCCGTACGCGGTCAAATATATCATGCCGCAGTCTCCGAAATTTTCATTCCCGTAATACGAGGAAAACACTTCCTTATTACCCGAAATAAATGATTTTACATCGTTTAAAGCTCCCGTTTCTCCGTCATCGCAGGAAAAATAAGCGTACGGAAATTTTTTACTTCCCACATGATATCGCCGAGGTCTTATTGCGCAAAAAAAAGAACGGCCGTAACGTTTTGTATATGTGCTTACATATCTTTCGGATTTTTCCGCTATCTCTCCGTCTCCGGCGGTGTTATAGCAAACCGAAGGGGGAAGATCGAGCACCACTCCATATACATTACCGCTCCTGTAATTGGACAGGTACAGCATCAAAAGATATTCAAAGGCCTTATCAACCTCTCCATTACCGCAGTACATTATCACAATAACATTATCCTTCACGTCTACGACCGTTCCTTTCGCTTCTGCGAAGCGTGAAATTTTTACTCTTTTGCCGCCCGCGGCATTTGTCCTTCTCCGTGAAAAATAAACCGACGGTCTGCTGTTTTTGGTAGCGCTCGATCATATTTCAGCCGTCCCGCGTTTTCCCGCAAGAAACCGCCTCGCCGAAGCGCGGCGTTTTTCGGTTTTGGCCGATATATATAATCACAATCTATTTTGATTATACAAACAACTCAGCGTTCACCGCTCTTTCCTACGATGCAAAGGGCTAAGGTTATAAAAGCGACCGAACCGCCAAGCATCATCCCGGCGATAAACGAAACTATAGTCATACTACCACTTCCTTTTAATGAGTTCAGTTTACGTTTACTCCCCTACCGTCAGCGATCACTTATCATCTCCAGGCTTTTTCGAATATACAAGAGTAAGCCGTTTACATATATTTTTCACGCCGTTCCAGATTTTATACTAAAAATAAATATCGCTTTATATTCACGATAGACGCTCTTGGCGGTTATAAAAATAAAAAGGGAGCCGCGCAAACGCTTAAAGCGTCTGCCGCGCCCCCTTTTAGCGGCTATTATCTCAACAAATTAACCGACGATACCGGAACGCTCTATACCCTCAACCAGATATCTCTGACAGAAAAGGTATACGATAAGAAGCGGAGCGATGATCATCAAGCCTATAGTATTCTGTATAGCCGCCTCATAGATCGACTGCGCCGCGTATTCCGTATCAAGCGAACGCGGTATCTCACCTACTAAGTGCGGTAACAGATATGTCTGTGTCCGGTTATAGAACAATCCTGTATAGAACTGATCGGTCCACTGCCATGAAAACGCAAACAGGAAAACAGTTATCATCATAGGAACGGACAGCGGCAGAACTATACGGAAAAATGTTCTGAAAACACCTGAACCATCGATATAAGCCGATTCCTCAAGCTCATCCGGAACTCCACGGAAGAACTGACGCATCATAAATATATAAAGTCCGTTCTTGAATCCGATTCCGCCTAATGATAGTATAACCAAAGGCCATGGTGAGTTTGTGAAATCAATATACGTGGCATTCCCGGGTATGATATCAAGTCCGCTGAAAACTCCTCCGCCAAGTAAATTCAAAATTCCATAAATATCAAAATTTTTGAATTTCATAAACAGCGCAAGCTGTAAGGTGGAGTGAGGCACTATCATCGTAAACAGCACCAGGGCAAACAGGATCTTCGAGCCCGGAAATTTGAACTTCGCGAAACCGTAACCGATCAGACAGCAGATAAAGGTCTGTATAAGCGCTGATATAAGCGAAAGAATAAACGTGTTTCTCAGCGCCGTAAAATATTTCAGATCCGTTATGATCGCGGCATACGTGTCAAGCGTGGGATATTTTGGTATAAGCTTTACCGTAACGTCCACAAAGTCCTCCGCGCTCATAAACGACGCGGTTATCTTTGAGAAGAATGGGTAAAGTATAACATAAGATACTCCAAGCAGCAGTATAAAGCGGAATATCCTCCAAATAAGAGTGCCGACATAGGAAACGTTGAGGTATTTAAGCTTCAAGCGCTCCACTCTTGAGGTTCTCTCAAAATCGACTACTATCTTATTTTTTGACTCCTTAAGTATCTTTGGAGCCTCATTGGTCGTCTGATTATCCATTTTCAAGAAAACCTCCTTTCTCAGTCTCTTCTCTGATAGAAGATATACGCCTTCATTATCAGAAATACTACAAGTACTATCAGAATTATAACTCCGAAATACATCCATGCCATAGCAGCGGATACCGTCTGTCCGCCTTCCCCGCCGCCTGTGTTATAAGTATTGGTGATGTACCGCATAACAACGTTGGATTCGGATGTAAATGAGTCGATAATTGTGTATATCGCGTTAACAAGTATCATAGGGCTTATCATCGGGAAAGTTATCTTCCAGAATGTCTCCCATGTGGTAGCTCCGTCTATAGCGCAGGATTCATATATCGCCGGAGAGATAGACTGCAGCGCCGCAAGGAATATAAGCATCTGAACGCCGCTTCTCTCAATTATCGAAGATATTCCGTTAACCGCACTTATAACAACGTCCGAAATCTCAGTTCCTATTTTCATGTTTTCGAACAGCATAGTGATCATGTCGGCGTTTATCGAAAACGACTCAAGCTGACCGTTGTTAATCGACTGCGACTGGTCTCCTATGTAATCATTATATTGAGACGTAACCGATGCTATCGTTCCCATGATACCCGTAGCACATATAACCGGTATAAAGAATATAGTTCTGAAAACCGCTCTGCCGAGAACCTTCTGATTCAGTATTACCGCTATAAACAGCGAAAATATAACTATCGCAGGTATGTCAATGAGCAGTCCTTTGATACCGCTTAAAAGCGTTTGAACAAAGTCAGGGTCCACGAAAAGAGCTTCCTGATAGTTTTCAAGTCCGATAAACTCTATAACAAAACCGGCGCTTGAATCGAATGTCATAGACGATAACGAGTATCTGAAGGATTCGGCTATGACCGGAAGGTATACCAGCAGAAGTCCGAGTACAAACGGCAACACGAACAACCATCCGCTCCTCGCCTTGCGTTTATCCAAAGAAACGGCTTTACGACGTTTCTTTGGCGCAGAAACCATGGGAGTTGAGACTCTCGGCGTCATTGGCGCTCTCGGAGGTACCGGATTCTGTGGCTGAAGTTTAGCTCCATTATCCATTAAATGCTTACCTCTCTTTCTTATGAGTTAGCCTTGGAATCGTAGAAATCCTTGGCTCCGATCGTTATTGTCTGACCGTTATCCTCTATCTCTACCACATAGTTGTTATAGTTAAGATAGAAGTAATGACCGTTGTCGTACTCAACATAGACCACGCTTCCGTCGTCTATTACAAGATTTGACGCCATCTCCCGGATCATTCTGTCAATTATATCCTGAAGACCGCTTTCCTCATGGTAGGCGATCAGGGATTCGTACAAATCGCGTCCCTCTTCAAGCTCTGTCTTATTCAGACCATAAAGATTAAGATACAGCTGCGCGTCCTCACCGTAGGTCGCAACTATTCTCTCATAGTCCGAAAGTCTTGCCACATAGTAGTCATACTCTTTCTGATATTCAAGAAGCGTCTCATCGTACTCGTGCTGAGCGTCAACGTTTATATCATTGCGCTCATCATCCGTTAGCTGACGGTTACAGGTTATAAACCGGTGATCGTTTATCAGCGAGGTCTGAACATCAGCCAGCGCGTTATTAAGTCTGTCATAGATTCCTTCGGATATCAGGTTGCCGGCCTCGTCATACTGACTGAGCAGGCTTTCCTTCCAGATCTCATATGATATGGCGTAATACTGAGAAAGATTTTCATCCTCTTTAAGAAGCTCTATGTTCTGATACGAGAGCATCATATAAAGAGTAGCTCCGTTCTCGATTATCTTGAGCATCTCATACTGCAGATCTCCCGCCATATTCGTGGGAGTACCCGCAATAACCACATATCCGTGGTAAGCCATTCCGAAGAAAGGTATAGATTCGCTTGACGACAGGAAGCGGCTGGAATCAAGAGGCGCGTTAAGTATCACGGAGGCGTACGGAAGCGTATAAGCGTTTCCGGAATCCAGCATCACCTTTCCGTAATTAGAAGTCAGCTGTCCAAGCATTTCCTCTGTATGAGACTTGGCGTCCTCGCGGTTGTACGGTTCATCCTCATCAAAGTCTGAGTTAAGGTCTGAGCCGAGAGTTCCGACAGATATCGTCGTCGTCTGACCCTTGAGCAGCTTTGTCATGGATTTATTGAACTTATCAAAGAAATCCCTGTATACGCTTGTGGAGATACAGATCTTTCCGCTTGTCGTAAATGACTGCAGAACCGGATCGTACACCCTCTTTGTTATATAACGGTTATCGATCGTCTTCACGGCGTGCTTACTGTAGACAAAGCCGTCGAACAGACCGTTCTGCTGCATATAAGCGAAATCAAAATCCGGATATACACCGATACCTCGTTCGGAAGCGTATGTGAGGAAATCTCTGAAGCCGCTGTTTCCGCCCGTTACGCTTTCAAACTTAACCTTTGTAGGCACAGTCGGCACCATGCCGTCGTTTGTAAATCCTGTAAGTCTGAAGCTTATATTGGTTATCGGAGATGTTGCGGTGGTAAGCTCTTCCACCATCATCTCCAAATCCTCAAAAGAGGTCAGAGCTTTTTTGACTCTTACCGGAATGCTGAGTACAGACTCATCAGTCTCTGTTAATCCGAACACCTCGATATACAGAGGGATATCCTCATCGGCTTCCGTTATACGGGATATATCGCCCTGCGCCTCAAGATATTCGCGGTATGCCTTTGCCATACCTACATATGAGGTATCATAGTAGGATCTGCCGGTAGCGGCTCCTGCCGCGATCGCTTCGGCGTTTTCGGGATCGTTTACAAGCTCACTGTCTGTAAGCATAATATAATTGATCCTGAACGAGCCTGTATACTTACGCTTTGAAACGACAGTGTATTCCGAGTTAGACGCTATAGATATAGCCTCGGCTAGGTTATATGAGTCCTTAGGTCTCGGATTGAAGGAACAGTATACCGAACCGTAGCAGTATGTTCTTCCTCCGTGTACGGACGTGATGGTAGTCAGAGCGTCTCCTTCCGTAACTATCGCCACATATCCTGTGGAATGAGTTCTTGCTTCCGCCCAGTTCGGCAAAGTCAATCCCGTCTGGACTTCGTCAGAGGTAACCACTCCAAATACCGGCATTCGGAACACCTGCTGATTCTGGTTTCCTATCTCCTGATAAGCATAATCCTGTCCGTATACTTTTCCGCTCTGAGTCGTCATTGACTCAATATCCTCAAACCTTGTAATGCTGCCGGATCCGTCAGGTATAAAGGTATAACCGTTATAATACGAGTTGCCCGCGCCCATGTACTGGAGTATTTCTATTGAGGTAAGCTGATAGTTGGTTTCGTCAAAGGTAAGACCGTTGGCGGGGAAACGAACCTCTACGCCGTTATCGGTAAGGTAATACTCAAGCGCCATCTTGAAGTTTGCCGGGGGAATATTTCTTTCCGTATAACCGGTCTCCCTATGGTCCTTCTCAAGCTCCTCGTAAGTATATTTCGGACAATATTGCTTTATCCAGCTTTCAATGAGCTTAATTTCACGCGCAACCGCGGTCTCCGAAAATACATATACCGCCGTACCGTTCTGTGTTATCGGATAATCCTGATACATCTTATTCAGGAGGTCCGGGTAGTTTGCCACAGCAACCGGATCCTTTAATTCATAGAAAGCTGATATTCTTTCATCTATCATACTCTCAAGCGGAAGGTTCTGCTCCAGCTGAGCGACAATCATCTCATCAAATCTCGTCTTGGTTATAAGCCTTGGGACAAGCGTTCTGGATTCTTCCTCGCCTATGGAATATTCAATACGAACTCCTCCGTTGAGTCTTTTTACCTTTATCTGCTCAAGCAGCGCGGCGTCCTTAAAGGAGTTATAGTTCTTTGAAACACCGTTCTCTACATAATATATGTAAACCTGGCTGAGCAGCTGACGCTTATACGTCTGAGAGATTATCTTATCTTCCGGATTTTCCGAATTGGGGTCTCTTACAATCGGATATTCGGCCACATCAAACGGATTTGTAAAGAGAATGTCTCCCGTATGCTTATCCTTTATCGCGACCTCTCCCGTTATGCTGTCGATGTAAAGCTCGAAATTATCGTTTTCCGTATAAGGCTCACCCATTGCGGCAAGTCTTTTTTCCTCTGTTGTGAAATCCGCCTCGCCGTTCTCGGGGTCTGTATAATACTGATCATAATAATCGGAGAAGTTGAGAGTCTCAACCTCGGTATCTTCCTTCTCCTCCGCCGCAAAAACAGGAAGCAGCGACAGCGAGGACAGGATTCCGAAAACTGTCAGAAATGCAAGGAAGCCGGATAAAGATCTGTTCAAAAAGCTTTTTATAGTGTTTTTCATCTTATCATATCACCCTTCCTTAGTTACATTCTGTACGTGATTTCGGTTATAATGTTGCTCACGAGTCCGACCATATCCGAGACAAGTGTCGCGAACAAAATACACAGGAACATTATAAACGCCATTCCTACTATCGTTCCGATACATGTACAGACATTCTTCAGTATGGAGTAATCATGTGTTATCATTACTCCGAAGAATATCAGAAGTCCTACCCAAACCCACGCGAACGTATTGAGAAGGGTAATAATACCGGATTCCGACGAGGAAAGTATATGTGTGAGAAGTGTGGAAGGTATTATCAGAAGCGGAAGCGGGGACAATGCGTAGCCTGTCGCTATAAAGATATCCTTTACGCTGCCTTCTCCGTCAAACAGGGTCGTCAGACACCAGTTTGCCACCACCCACAGTAAGACAGGTATACATACAGCAAGAAGCTGGACGCCTATGTTTGAATAAGTACCTCTCGGATTATACATGTAGGAACGTCCGATGCTCTGATACGTGAATACCAAAACCGCGAGTCCTATGTAGAACAGCGCGCCACGCAGTGAACCTCGTTTTTCATGCTTAAGATCCCAGAATCCGTCGAACGGATGGAACATAAGGTGGAACGCGAACAACAGCTCCTGGACGAATGTTCGTTTACCCGAGGTAACGGCAGTTTTTGCGTTGACCCTTGCAGCAAACTTGAAAAAGAACACCAACGCAAGGCAGACCACGACTATTACAATCGGCACTACGATTATGTATCGCGACACCCAGTCCTTTCTGAACATTCTGAATGCCTGCGAATAACCGCTGGTATCATAAGCATAAGAATAATACTCCATAGCTCCGTTATAGTCGCCGCTGCGGTAAAGAGCCTTTCCTATTCCTATATACGCAGTATCAAAATTGATATTACGCTGCAGAATAGCCTGATAGTCCTCGACCGCCTTATCGTAAAGACGATTGTTGTCATTCTCAAGAGCTCTTATAAGCAGGTCGCCGTACTCGGTTCTCGAATAAACCGTTATAGCGTCGCTCTCCTTATCAAGGATGATCATATTACTGTCCTGATAAGCGATCGCCTCTATACTCTTAAGGTTTCCGATCTGGTCTCCCTTATCTCCGAACGCGAACAGAAGGTTTCCGTTTTTGTCATACGTAAACACTCTCTGGCGCTTTTCGTCTATGATCGACCAGGTTTCGGCAGGACCGATAGCAACATCTATTATTGTAGAAGCGCCCGTAGGTCCTCCGTCATAAGATGTTGTGCTTACCTGAACCTCTCCTGACGGCGGGAAAAATCCTGTACGGTTCATTATGTCGTCGCCGTTGGTGTTCAGCTTCTTTACCGGGGCATAAGCCGAATCCGTAGATCTGTCCTCTATCGCCTGCTGCTGCTGACCGGCATCAAGAGAGGATGTTGTAACATATATAAATCCTCTTGAGTCTATTGTAATATTATTGTACTCAGTCGAAACACGGCGTCTGCGCTGAGCGCGCTGCTCAGGCGTCTGGAAAATATCCCATATTATATCCCAGATGCTCGGCTCCGACACCTTCTGCGCTCCGATAAAGCCTCTGAACTCTCCGTATATATCCATAGCTATAACACCCATCGTAGTGGTGGATGATACTACGTATACGCTTGAGCCGTCAGAAGCGACCGCTACCGGAGTATATATATGTCCGGACGGGAAAACATCCGCGCTCGGTTCAGGAAGTATTCTGAAAAAGCCGGCTTCCGTAAGCGACGGGTCTGTGCGTCCGCCGTCAAGAAGATTCAAAATAACTATTCTCTTATTACCGGTGTCGGCTATGTATATCTTGTCTCCGTTGACACACATGCCTCCCGGATTATTAAGCGTATCTCTCGCCCCCATTTCGTTTATAAACGAGGTTATCTCATAACGAAAGTTAAAATACCGGTCCAAAACTATAATTCTGTTACGCTTTTGAGTAACATCGACAAGCTGTCCCGTTTCCTGGTTATACTGCTTACCTGTAACATCACATATGTAGATATTCCCATATGAGTCGACCACAAGGTCCGACGGGTTATCTATCGAATATCCGGTAGCCGCGATGATTCCGGTATTTATGGAATCATAAACCTTTTGGGGAGTATAAGCATCGGGGGACGACAGCCGCGTACCGTCTATGGAATACGTATACGTCGAATACGCTGCCGCATATGTCGGAAGAATAGTTATCATCAAAGTGATCAGGCACATCGCTATACCAAATGTGACCTTTAATTTTCTTTTGATCATCATTCTATCCTCCTTAATCCTTCATTCCCGAAGATCCGTACGTCTCGATGATCTTACTCTGCGATATGACGAACACCGTTATCGGAACGGACATCATCAGGACTGTCGCCGCGGCGCCGGCTCCCTGGGTTCCGCTCGCCGAAATTATAGAGTTGATAGCATCATCAAAGGTCTTCAGGTTATCGCTGTAAACATAATTTGACGCACCGGCACCCCATACCTGCTGGAAAACGGTTATCATCAGTGTCAGCCACGCCGGTTTAACAAGCGGCATGACTATGGTAAGGTATATTCTGAACTCGGAGCATCCGTCAATACGCGCAGCCTCAATCATGTCGTCGGCGATATTTGCGTCTATAAAGTTCTTCATCAGGTAAAGACCGAGTGTGGACGCCCATACCGGAACGATAGAAATAGTGTACGTATTCAGCCAGTTGAGTCCAACGAAAATAATAAAATGCGCTATACCTGTAACTGTAGACGAAATCATCAGCGAGTATACTATCAGCTGGAACACCGTGTTGGCGCCCGGGAATCTGACCTTTGAAATTGAATACGCCGCAAGAGATCCGATCACAAGGCATCCTATCGTGGCTCCGAGCGAGATAAATATTGTGTTGAATATGTATCTCGAGATCGGAACCCAAGTAGAGGTCATAGAGGCAAACAGGTCAATAAAGTTCTGAAACGTCGGCTTGATAATATAAAAGTTAGGCGGCGTCAGGAACATTTCACCTATTGGCTTAAACGCTGTGATTATAAGGTAATAGACCGGAAGGAACATAAAGCAACCGAAAATGATAAGCGCGATCGTAATCGCAGTATCTCCGCCGACGCTTCGGTTTAGAACGACGGCGTGTTTCTTTGTTCTCAGTCTTTTCATAGTTACTTACCTACCTTAGACAGCGCATTCTTTATCAGTATGTTCGATCCGAACATAAGCACGAACAGAACTATCGATATACATGAAGCGTAGCCTACCTCAAAACGTGTGTTCATGTAGTCCGCCATATGGTGCTGGAGCGTCCACGCGACATAGTCCGTGGAGGGGTTTCCGCAGAGAGCGTCAACTATGCCTCCGAAGCCGAAAGCCGCTGTTATGGAAAGCACGGCGCCGAACATAAGTATGTTCTTCATCTGGGGAAGCGTTATATACCAAAGCTCCTGCCAGCGGTTCTTTATGCCGTCAACGGCGCCCGCCTCATAAAGTTCTTTTCTTACTCCCTGAAGACCCGCTATAAACGACAGAAACGCCGTACCGAGCGAGGTCCAAATCGAGACTATAATACAGATAGGCATAATGTAATCGACATGCTGAAGGAAGACTGTCGGCTGAGAGGCGATACCCAGCTTCATAAGCCAGCCGTTTGCCAGACCGTATATATCTCCCTGGAAAATAAGCTTCCAGACCAGGTACGCCGAGCTCGAGATCGAGGGACCGTAAAATATAAGCGTGACCACTGACCTTATCTTCGGAGAAAGCTCGTTAATGAACCACGCCAGAAGGAAGGAAAGTATATAGGACAACGGTCCCGTGGTAAGCGCGAATATAAGTGTGTTCTGGAAAGCTGTCAGGAAAAGATCGTCCTCAAGGAAAAGACGTATATAGTTATCCATTAAACAGAATTCCGGCCACTCAAGCATATTAAAGTGGGTAAAACTCAGTAAAAACGACAACACTACCGGAAGTATAGTAAACGCCGCGAACATCAGAAGGAAAGGCGCCACCATTACATATCCCGGCCACTTGCGCTTCATCTCACGTTTAGTATACTGCCATCTGCTGATAGTTTTATTGGAGCCAGACTCCGGCTCGGTCGTCTGAGTATCCTGTATTGCTGCTGTGTTATCAGACATATCCACTATCTCCTATTCTTTTAAATTAATACCGAAATTGCCTTTCCGCCGCCCGACGCCGTTACACGGCGCCGGGCGATGGGGAGGCTCCTGCGGCAAATGTTTTGTCGGAAAGCTATATCCGTCTTTTACTCTTCAGCGTTCTCCGAAGCGTTATCGTTTCGGTTGTAGTAATCGATGAAGGGAAGGTGATACTCCTCACGCTTACGGGAAAGCTCCCTGTCAATGTCGACAACATAATTAAGCAGAGAATCGACCGCATTCGCGTTTGAATTATATACCGCAAGGAAAGCAAAGTTTACATAACGGCTGATGTTGTAATCGCCGGGGTTATACGGGATACCCTTCAGATAAGGTATCTGCTCAATCATCGCGTCCTTTTCGTCGGCGGTCCACGCCTGATTCAGAAGCGCGTTGAGGTTTGCAGTGTTGTATTTTACCGTGGTGTTGGAGGACGCGGCAAGCTGCTGTCTGGCAAGTCTAGACTGAGCCTCATCTCCCGCGTACCATTTCATGTATTCCCACACGTGCTGGGGGTTGTCGCTTCCTCTCGGAATAACGATACCGCTGACATTGAGTATAGAGGAACGGTCCACCGAAGCAACATTTCCGTTTTCGTCATATGTGGCGTAACCGATAAGAGATTCCATTGTCCACAGTCCACGAAGCTCGTAATAGCCCATAAACGTATTATATGTATTCCAGTTCGCGACGACTATCGGTATCTCTCCGGTACGGAAACGCGTAAGGTCGTAGTTTATCGGAAGCGAGTAGCTTGTAAACAGATCGCAGAGAACGTCAAACGCTTCGCGCGCGGTGACAGACTGATTGAAGGACTGGTAGTCATTGGCGTACATTTCCTCGCCCATTTGGTAAAGTATCATCTGATATCCGGCGAGCGAGGTCTGCATTCCCATCGTCATACCTTTACCGCTGAGCTCCTGGAGCACATCGTACAGCTCCTGCCAGGTTCTCGGAGGCTTGATATTCTCTCTGGCAAAAATATCCACACGGTAGAACACCATCTCAAAGTCCATGGTAGTCGGGAGGAGATAGGTTTTTCCGTCCAGCGAAACGGATTCAAGCGCCGCGTTCGAGAACTGGACGTCAAATCTTCCGGTGCTTTCATCGTACGTCGGTATTACGAACTCGCCGTCCTCTCCTCTCGGACAGAGCGCGTCAAAGCCCTCGTAAATCTCGTCTCCGACGTTTTTGCCGTCAGGTATCAGTCCCGCGTCGGCGTCCTCCTGGGTATAGTTCGCGCTCAGCTCTTCAACAGCGTTCCGCAGTCCCCAGTTGACCGCGGTGCCCGCCGCCATCAGCGAAACGTCCGGACCGACGCCCGCAAGTATCGATTCCTGCAGTCCCTGAGCGACGTATCTGATATTAACCGCTATATTATGCACCGGGGTAAAGTCGGAGTCTATCATTGTACGGAGAATAAGCGCGTCCTCACGGCTGGTCGTGTTCCACATGAGGATTGTACCCTCGTACTCTCTTTCCTCGTTATCCGACTTAAAGCCTATTACATTGTAATCCTTGAAAAAGCTCGCAAAGAAGGCTCTTGCCTCGTATCCGATAGCATAGAAGAAGTTAGCTCTCGCCTTCGGAACCTCTTTTTCCGGCGACTGTATAAGCAGATAATCAAGCTTCAGCGGCTGCGAAAGAGAAGTGTAAAGCCAGTTAGTCAGAGAAGTAAGGTAGTTTTTAAATGAAAGGAAGTTCGGAGCTATTTCATATTCATCTCTTGCCATTCTCTCGACAAGGTCACGCACCGTATCAAGAGTGGAGATATGCTGACCGGTAGCTCCGGTGATCTCTACAAGCGAGTTATATATGTCATCGAGCTCCAGCGCGCAGGAAGCCAGATCCGCCATGACATCAGGTATAAGTCTTGAAAAGCCGTAATCACGGTACGCGTCCGGTACAACGCCTGTTATGGTAAGTATCTTCTGGTACGCGTCGTTAAGTATCGATATTATGTTGTTGACCCGGTAGATATATTCACTCATATCTCCGAGCACGACCTCCAGCTCTATGGTATTCCAGCCCTCCTCAAGGAAGAACAGGTAGTCCACATGCTCGCCGGTCTCAGGATCGATACCGCCGAGCAGCTCGTTCTGGAAGGAGGTATCATAATTGAACCTTAAATAGCTCGCTTCTCTGAAGGGAATTTCCCCATTTATACGTATTCTTCGGGAAACAAACATACCCGCCATCGTATTCTGTCGGAAGCGCGCCATGATATTGTACAGTCCGGCCTCTTTTACATAGACCCTGTACTGCATGTACTGTCCCACAACATTCGAGTTAGATATATTGTAAAGAAGATCGGAAGGATGTGAGGGAGAGTTGATGCTTGATGTACGGTCCGTACCCGGGAAAAGCACCTGGTCGGATACCAGCGTGGGGCTTTCCGCCTCTACGATATATACGTCGTCACCGCTGTATACATCGTAGGCGGCGAGGTTTCTGTTGAGATAATATGAGTAAGAGTTTTCACCGGTATAACCGTATATGGTTATACTGGATATGACCAAAGGCTCTCTTGTAGCCTCCAGTGTAAAGTAGTGTTCTCCTTCCTCGAGATAGAACTGGAACGGCTCCACTGTATAACCGAGCCAGTCACGGAGGAAGTATGTACGCCACTTCGGAGCCTCTACACGGTCCGGACGGATATCGTTATCCTGGATATCCTTGTCCCAGACAAAGTTGCCCGAGCCGCCGAGGGTCTCCTCAGCGATCAGCCATTGATTGTAGGCCTCCTCGTATGCGCTGTCACTGTCATAATCGGAACGCTTCGGCTCGCCTTCCCTGAAAAGCTCTGACACGCCGTCGGTTCCCACATACTCCCAGCTTCTGGGGATGTAAAGGTAACGGCATTCGTTGAAGGGAAGCTGCCCGTCGATGTAAAACATACGCTCGATCGTGGTCTTGCTGCTCACGACCTCGGCGACACCGTCCTTATCGGCGTCAAAGTTCACCACCGGATAACACAGCAGGTCTATAGCGTACATGCCTGTCTCCGGGACCGTGATCCTGAACGTCGTTTTTCCGGTACTGGGCATATAGAGACCCGTGATCTCAACTCCGTTCTCGTCTACCGCCGTAAAGCTTGTGTCATAATCGGATGTCGTCAGCACTTCTCCGGTCACGCTGTCGATCTCTCCGCGCGGAACAAGCACCGCCGGATCAATAGCGCTGAACGTTACTTCAGAGCTTGCCGGATTCTCCATAGTGTACCTGCTGGTATACACGTCATATGATACTCCCTGTGTGAGCTCATATATTTCCTCGAGCGTACGACCGCCGTATGTATCCTCCGTTGTACCGCTGTCCGTTGACGAACCGGCGGAATCGTCGGCGTACACCGCGGGAGCAAGCGGAACAAGCCCCACGAGGGTCGCGACCAACAGAAACATAGCGACAATCCTGTGTTTTTGCCAATGCTTCATTTAGGAATCCTCCTGCTAAAATGTGGATTTTATTGTTTTCCGCGCTCCTGCACAGCGCGGTGGGATATGGCTACTATTCGCTCCTCTGAGCCGGTGTGCCTGGACCGCTTCCCAAAACAAGCGGATCTCGTCTCGCCACGGGCTTTTACAAGCCGGCGGACGTGTTCTCCGCAAAGTATCAGAAGTTTTCTTTGTACCTTAGAATTATATCATATCTATTACAAATTGTCAAGCAAATTTTAATCTTCGAAAAGCCTCGTTTTCTTTTTTTCCTCGTTGTTATCCGCCGTATTTTCTTCCGTTGCCTGTTTTTTATTTTTAAGTGTTTATGTATTATTTAACAAAAATTTGTAGATATTATACACTTCCGACGACTATATTTTACACTTTTTTAACAGATTGCAAAACGCCGGCATTCATAATTTAGCAGAATAGCACTACGGCGTTTTTGGTTTGTTGTACCAACAACAAGGGATCATAATTGTACATATTGCACAAATTTTGCCGTGAAAATTCTACTTTTGCGCAATTTGCACAAAAGCTCGTTAATTCATAATAATTTTACAGTTTTATAGAATATTTATTTACAATAAAAGCGATGACAAATGAATAAGATTATTGTTTACGTCAAAAAGTCCGCATATAGAAACCGTTTCCATAATGCGGGCTTTATCAGACATCCGAATAATTGCATCGCTATCGCGATGTTTTTTACTCAAAAAACACTGTTTTTCCGGTTCTGGCCGATCTGTACACCGCTTCTATCAACCTGACCGCTTTTATTGCCTCGCTCGGTGTGATCTGAGGATCCCTGTCCTCAAGCACCGCGTCAACCATATCCTCGATCTGTGTTATATGTCCGTATTTCAGTCCCGGCTCATACGCGCAAGCGACCCGATTTCCTCTTCCGTAACGGTCCAGCATATCCTCCTCGTCGCATTCATCCTCACCCTTTATCTTCCATCTCTTAAGAACGTCAGCGTCAAGCTCTACAGAGCCGTTCGTACCGTATATCTGTATATCGGTAGAAAGTCCCGGATATGCGCAGGTGGTTGAAAGAAAGGTCGCCGTGGCGCCGTTTCTGAAGCGGAAAACAGATGCCGTAAGATCCTCGCTCTCAATATTATGATTATTGACAGACATCGTAGAGCTTACGCTCTCCGGCTCCCCCATCAGCCATTGCATTATATCCACTGTATGTATCGCCTGATTCATAAGAGAGCCCCCGCCATCCATTGCCCATGTACCGTGCCAGGAATGCTTTCCCTCGTAGTAGCTCTGTTCACGGTACCATTTGACAGCAAACGTACCTAGAAAAATACGCCCGAGTCTCCCGGAGTCAATGGCTTCCTTAAGCGGTCTCATAACCGCGTTATTTCGGTTCTGATAAATACATCCGACCTTTTTACCTGTACGGATCCTCGCCTCCTCTATCCTTTCCGCGGCGCTTACCGTTATATCTATCGGCTTCTCGATCAGAACATGCTTTCCCGCCTCAAGCGACTTCACCGCAAAATCCGCGTGGATGCCGCTCGGAAGACAGATACTTATTATATCTATTTCCTCGTCTCTCAGCATCTCATCAAAATCAGTATACGCCTTAACCTCCGGATTTTTTTCCGTTACCGCTTTCAGCTTTTCGGTCAGCAGATCGCAGACCGCTACAAGCTCACATTTATCATATTTAAGAGCGGATTCAACGTGTATCTTTCCAACGCCAAGGCCCGCCACAGCGTATCCGAGCTTATTGTTTTTTGTCATTTCAGGTAAATTCCTTTCGGATATTATTTATTCTCCGCGCCCATATTCTGCTGCTCGTCAAGCGTCAGATCAAAAGCCGGAAGAAAATATTTCATAAAGTAGTCAAGCTCCTCAAGACCGTAATCGTCAAGCTTGCGTTTTATCCCTTTCTTTGCGCTTGAAAACTCCATATTATTCAGCTTCTCTTCCTCGGCGCACTTTATATACGCGCAAAGATTGTCCGCGGCTTTTACAAGGCGGTGTATCTCACTGTCTCCTATGTTGAAGAGAGATTCATATGAGGGCCGCAGCTCCGACGGAAGCTTTTTAAGCAGATTTTCCGCGCTTTGCTCCTCTATACGGCCGAATTCCCCGCGTATCTCCGGGGTAGCGTATTTGACAGGCGTTGGCATATCCCCGGTAAAAACCTCCGGCACATCGTGAAACAGCGCCGTTATTACCGCCTTTCCAACATCGTAATTCTTGCCATACAGCTGATTCCCCACCGTCGCCAGGGCATGTGTGATTATCGCGCATTCCGATGAATGCTGCGCAAGGTTCTCGGGAACCGTATTGTACATTAGTCCCCAGCGCTTTATATATTTTTGTCTGAAAACCAGCGCATAGAAGGGGCTGATCTTTTCATTCTCCATTATATTTTAAGTCTCCATACTCAACTTTTTTTAATTATAGCACTAAATCCGCGGTCTGTCAACCTCAAATTTGACTTGATGAGCTATTTTTTTAATAGCATATTTTTTAAAGCGGCTTCGCTTATTTAATTCAAGCGGCAGCGCCGGTTGGGTCAAGCTGAAATTTGAATCGCTTAAATATTGACATGACAATTAAAATGTGATAATATATTATATGAAATAAAGGATTAATTCAGAAAGGTTTAAAACATATGAAAGTCGAGCTTATCGCCTACACACCCGACGCCGATAAAATAGTGGCTGCCGCCGCAAAGCTTTGCTACGCTAAAAGCGATATAAATTCACTTATGGACAAGCTTACCCCCGACAAGGTAGAGAGCTTTCTTAATATGCTTGACGGTCTCGGACACGAAAGTCCGGTCGAGCACGCGGTCTTCACATTCGGGATCGAGGGAGTGTCAAGAGCGCTTCTCGCTCAGATCACCCGGCATCGTATCGCCTCATTTTCCGTTCAGAGTCAGAGATATGTTGATAAAAGCGGTTTCGATTATATTACTCCTCCGGAAATAGCTGAAATCCCCGAGGCTTTGGAGGAGTTCAAGGCGGCGATGGAGGAGGACTCACGCCATTACGCAAGGCTCAAGGAGATTTTGTCGAGGGAGCGCTGCAAGCGCCTGATCGCAAGCGGAATGGACGCCGCGGAAGCCCGCAAAGCCGCTGATAAGTCCGCGAACGAGGACGCCCGCTTCGTTCTTCCAAACGCCTGCGACACCCGAATGATAGTGACAATGAACGTGCGGTCACTGCGCAACTTTTTCCGACTGCGCTGCTGCAGCCGCGCTCAATGGGAGATACGCGAGGTCGCTACCGAGATGCTCCGATTGTGCCGCAGTGTCGCGCCGCTTCTCTTTTCAAAGGCCGGGCCCTCCTGCTTAAACGGAAAATGTTCGGAAGGCGCATTTTCATGCGGAAGGATGGCCGAGGTAAGAAAAAAATTCTCGGAGCTTTGATCGATTAATATTTTTTATATTCCTAAAACTTCTGCGTATGCTTGATTTCATCAGGCGGAGACGATATCCCCCGCTTAATTCAAAGTTTTTAAAGGATTTAAGGGAAACCTTTTTCAAAAGGTTTCCCTTAATTATTTTCAGTGGATGTGTAAAGCTTTTTACTCGGATACATTCTACTAAAAAAACAGAAGCCCCTTAAGTCAAGACTTCTGCAAAACAGAGAAATAAAAAAAGAATTATTTTACCCATTCAGCGTCGAAAAAGGTTCCGTTATTTACAGCGGAATAATCACCTGCGTAATCAGCCGTAGGTTTATCGCCGCTATAATAAACCGTCTTTATCGCATTGCAACCCATGAAAGCCGCGACTTCAACCGAGATCAGCTTTCCGTTGATAGTTATCGTCTCAAGAGAAGTGCATCCTCTGAAAGCATTCACCGGAATATAAGCATCTCCTTCAAACACCACGCTCTTCAGGGAGGTACAGTTTTCAAAAGAATACGGCGCGATATCAACGTCTTCTCCTATTGTCACGGACGTTATTCTTTTATTGCCGTTAAACGCGTCCTTGCCTACAACGATAGTGTTTCCGGCATAATTTTCCGGGATAACTATATCTGTGTCATTACCGGAATAATTATTTATCACGACCTCATTTTCCTTATCGGACTCTATAAAAGTCAGCCCGGCAGTACCGTCGTAAAGCGCCGGTATGGTGCTTATAGTTTCTTCCGTTCCGCAATTTCCGCACACGCGATAAATTTTCCCCTCCGAAAGATAGGTAGGCTCGATGCGCATTTCCCCGCTCCAGGCATGCTCAAGCGCAGGTATTTCAACAGTTTCGCTGTAGTCACAGTTTGTGCAGGAAATAAGCTTTTCACCCGCAGCGCCGCAGCTCGCCTCTCTTATGATGTTTTCTACCGTATTATGAGGAAGAGGAGGAATCACTTCCTCCTCTTTGTAGCTGCAACCTATATCCTGACAGGTGGCTACCTGCCTACCTGCTGAGTAGCAGGTAGGTTCGGTAACAACCTGAAAAGCACTTAGATTATGCGTGGTAACCTCGGGAGTCTGTATTTCCCGGAGCACCTGTCCTCTTGTACAGCCATCGCGAGTACACTCAACTGTCTCGTATCCTTCCTCGTTTTCGGCACCCTCGACTACCGCCCAGTCATGACCAAGTCTCGGAATGATCTCTCTGTATGTGGTAGTACCGCATATCGGACATTCAAGCTTGTAATAGTTTTCGCCGTCGGCCTCGCAGGTAGGAGCCTTATAGTTTGCTTCGTCTCTTACATACATGCTGTCGTCATGATTGATAGCTGTTCCAACATCCTGCTTTATCTCAATATAATCACATTTTGTACATGAGTACAGGGTATATCCGTCTACATGAAGAGAAGGAGCAACCGATGTACCGCCATCAAGAGAATGTTCGCCGTCGCTGCAGAGAGTATCATCCAAAAGATAGGAGCCAACCGTTGTTTTGTTGATCTCCCCTTCGTCGCTGTCTATAAGATCAATCGAAGCTATATAAACTACCGTTCCGTCCTTCGCGTTGCCTTTGCCATCGCCGTTATTCCAACCGGTAACCGTCAAGCTGATATTCGCGATCAGATTCCAGTTCGGATTATAATTCGAAGTATCCAGATCTTCTGTAAGATCAAATTCAAATGTCTTCCATCCCGTCTCATTGAACGTCAGATAGTATCCAAAATAACCGGTCTTATTACTGTTACTCGGATCAGGATCGGACGCAATCTGAATCATCGCCGGATAGTCATTGGCCTTTTCCACATAAAATGTTAGCTTTATTTTATCATAAGCGCTGAGATCATAATATCCGCTTCCGACATACGGAACTCCACTCAGATATCTGAACGCGCTCGGCGCTCCGTTGGTCGCCCAATCGCCAGTCCTGAGCGCCCACACTGCATCCTCGCCGGCGGCATCGCCCATGTTACCTTCGGAATCGATCTTTACGAGATCAAGACCCGCGGTCCCGCTGTTATTGTTCGAGATAGACAGATAACTCTTTCCGTCGCTCTCTGTAAATATCTCCTTGCCTACCCAGTCGGCGCTTGAGGAATATAGATACGTATAATTGTAGTCTTCATAGAAACTGAGTACGTTGGTTGTTCCCACAGAAGGAATAGGTGTTTCAACGTATACGGTTTCATACTTACCGAGATTAAGAGTCGGAACCTGAGCAGATCCCTGGAAATTAATTTCTTTAACGGAAAGATCAACATCGGACGCCGAGAGATTCATGAATTTATACGCGACGCCAGCTGAATAGTTTCCGGTATAATTTGCCGCCGTAAATGGGAGCGCTTCTCTGTACATATAACCGTCAATGTAGACATCATAGCATTCTCTCGCCTCACTGACAACCACGGCAACCGTATACCATTTGCCCTGTTCCACTTCCAAAAGCTTATCACCGTTGCCGGCTACAAACCAACCGTTTTCGTATGTCAGGAAGGTCTGTGAGGCACTGGCCTCTCCCACCTGACGCCTTCCCGAGAAGATGGTAAACCAGCCGGTCATATCAGTACCTTCATTTAAACGTATGTCGGCCTCAAGGAGAGTAGAACTGAATATCTGATAACCCCATGAGGTAATATGACTGTCGTTTCCTGTCTCGGGATACACATTCGGAACAGACTCGTTCTTTACGATACTCAAACCTGTCTCACCGTCGAAATCATCGATATAGAACAGCGTATGATCTTTTCCGTTGAAATCAACACCGACCCCAAGAGCGTTCTTTTCAAGATAGCTGTAGGTAACACCTTCTATCTCCGTAGTCGTATTTGAGGAAACATCGGCAAAATTCATCAAAGAGCCGTTTCTCATCGAGATATCTCTTACATAAACCGGTAAATCGGCATAGTAAACATATATCTCATCAATATCAACCCTTCGTGTGGAAACGTTTACGTTCTGGTCAGCGACATTGAATGCCACAAACGTTGTCTGGTCAAAGCCTTTTCTATTAGGTTCACCGGACAGAGCAAGCATCTGACTGCCGACGAGCACGCCGTCGATATAGAGATCATATGTAGCTGCCGCATCGACATTCGGATGGACAACTATAGATATTCTGGTCCATACTTCTTCTTTAAGCGTGGCTACCGGGGGACGCGTTGAAGCGGAATTACCCAGCGTAATGGTTCCGTCTGCATTAATGTTAACAAAATTTGAGCCCAGATTTCCGGAATGATGCTTTTTGGTTCTGTCTTCTATACCGACATTGAACGGCAACACCTCTTCCTCTCCCTCAGTACGTCTGAGAGAAAAGTCTATAACGTATGTTCTGCCTTCTTCGGACTTACCGCCGGGAGGATTAAGTCTCCAGTATGTATGCAGATTTTTCCCGTTCGGACTGTTTGCGGGAGAATATATCCATTCCGCATAGGAGCCGGTGCGCATACGCTTTATTTCAAGAGCGCCGTATCTGGAAACAAACTGCTCTATACCGGATGACTTATCGTAATCGTCAAGCGTTCCGTAAACCCCGGGCGTAAGATTCTCAAAGTTATACGACGTTTCCTGGATCATACTGTTATCGCCTATAGCGGCCAGCATCTCGTCCGGTGTCGGAGGAATTTCCCCTGAAACAGGCTTGTAAGTCTCAACCGATTCGTCATGACATCTTGAGCAGTACGAATGTATTTCCGCAACGCCCTCACTGTTGGTTGTTATCTCGGACACCATGCTGTGACCGAGAGCCGGTATCTCTTTATCTTTATATTGTGTTCCGCATACGTCGCAAACGCAGTCATTATAGCCTGCAGTCGTGCAACTTACCGGCACTACAGTGGGGTTGGCGCATGTGTGACCGAGCGCGGGCTTGACATCTACCGTCATATCAATCTGGCAGCGGATACATTTTCCTGTAGTCGAGCCTTCAGCGGTACATGTCGGATCTGTCGTCTCTGCGGTAGCCGGATCTATTTCGTGACCGAGAGCCGCGGTATTCGCACCCGTGGTCTCAACGCCGCATCTTACGCAGGGACCGGTTGTATACCCCGCCTCCGTACATGTCGGAGCGGTTACGACGCAGTCCGGACTGGTTTCGTCAAGCGTATGCCCAAGCGCCGGAGTAACCTCCTTGGCGTCTCTCGCGCCGCAAACGGTACAGACAGAGCTTTCAAGACCGGGAGTAATACAGGTAGCCTCGGTTACATGGTCAAGCTCAAAGGTATGACCGGTAGGAGCGACCTCGTTTGAAATAGCCTGACCGCCGCATACCGAGCAGGTTTCGATCGTATAGCCGGTGGTAACGCAGGTAGGAGCAACCACGGCAGAGCTGTAGCTGTGCTCGCATCCCTCTACGGGAACCTTATATACGATCTTATCGCCGTTAGTAGTTACATATACCGCATATCCGGGCTCAGCGGTTCCGATCTCTCCGTTGGGAATCCTGCCAAGATAAAGCGTAATATTATCCACATCCACAGAAGAAGCGGTTTCATCGGGTACCATGGCTATGGTAAGATTATCGAGATCATAGCCCATATAATATCCGTCTGCGGCGCTGTAATCAAGCCCTGTGGCGTAAAGATTGTTATTGACATAAATATCGTACTTCTTTGTACCGTCGTTAAGAACCGCGGCTATTCTGAGCCAGACTCCGTAGTCCTCGTCCTCAAGCTCATAGACGGTGCCCAGATTGGACTCTATGGTACCGTTCCCGCTGTTATATTTAATGAAGGTTTCCGTAATATTCTGTTTTGTTCCGGAAAGAAGCACGAGATCTCCGGTGTTGTCTCTGTCGATTCTTACATCAAACTCAACAACATAAGAAGGAGTCGTGATCTCATTGCCGCCCTTGAGTATATCCGCTCTGGGGGTAAGGATAACTCCGAAAGCGCCTCCGCCTACTATCGTGCCTGCAGGTCTGGAAATGCTGAGATATGTATTGTCGCCCTCAGTTGCGTACTCATACGCATCCTCAAGCTCGCCTGTGTAGACCTCAAACGCGCTGTAGCTGAGGTGGCTTCTGTCGCCTTCGAAATCTATGGTAAGACCGAGAAGCCTTGTATCAGTCGCGGCATTGCACTTGATGCACATCGCGGTTTCGGTGAACCCATCCTCAGACGGTTTGTAAAGTATAAAGGTATGTCCGAGAGCCGAGCCGGGATCCGCTTCCGTCTCACGGTAAGAGCAGAGCAGGCATCTCTTGGATCTTGTGCCGTCTTCGGTACAGGTGGCGTTATTATCGGAAACAAATCCCGCGTTTTCGTCGAAAGAGTGGCCGTACGCCTCTCTTCTCTCCTCCTCCTGTACGCCGCATTTTTCACAAAGTCTTATTCTGATACTGTCAGTAGTACAGCTTCTTTCCTGCACACGTATCCAGCTTCCCCACGAGTGATTCCCGTCAGCACAGGCTTCGCTATCGCCGGGGGTCGTATTGTCACACCCGACGAGCAGTGATATGGGAAGCATGAGTACAGCCAGGATCACGGCAAGTACCCGAAATCTTTTCATAATTTGCTCTCCTTTGCAAATAGTATTTAGGTATGTACCATTATATCATTGGGCTTCGGTTTTATCAATGTATTTTTTCAATTTAATCATGTATATATTAAACATCGGTGTTTATTTCATGCAGTATAACCAAATCAGCCAATCGTATTTGTAGCAATATCAACAAAAGCCTTTTTCTTTCCTTACATATTCTCCCGCATAAGATTTCGCGACGCAAAAAAATTCACAATATTTTAACGTTATTTTCCTTTTTAATCCGACAGCGATGTGATAAAATTAGGTTCAATTTGAAACTGAGTTTCATTTTCGTTACTGACTCAAATAAAAATATTCAGAAAGGAATAAAAAAACAATGAACAGGAACGTCCATTATCAGACCCGTCAGCGCGAACTGATTTTATCATATTTAAAAAGACATCCGCTGTGTATGACGGCTGAACAGATAATAAAGGGACTGGCGGACGAGGGAAACACGGTCTCAAAAACCACCGTATACCGCAGCCTCGAGTTTTTTTGTCTTGACGGAAGCGTAATGCGCTTTACAAACGACTCCGGAGAAAGCGCGACCTACAGATACGCAGGCGGGCACTGCTCCCATTTCCATATAAAATGTACCGAATGCGGCAGCACCGCCTGTGTAGACTGCTCGTTTGCCGACAGTATGCAGGAGCATTTACTTTCTCACCACGGATTCACCGTAAACCAGGGAATGAGCATCTTTTACGGCGTCTGCGCTCCGTGCCGGAGCAAAAGTATACGCACCGGTCCGTGAGCCGAGGGCGTAATTTATTATTCAGAAACCTTTTTTGAAAAAAGCGTTTCTGAAGCTTCCCAAAAGCTTTACTTAAAGAAATATACGATTGTATTGGTGGGATAACGTGAATTATAAGTCATAGCAAATCAGCGTATTCATGTATCAATAAGTCGGAGACGGATATGCTTCATCCCGTCGGATGAAACCGGTCACACCGACGCCGTAACGCTGATTTGCCATAAGAAAGGAATCGTCATAATCATGAAAAAAATCGTTTCAATATTACTATTATTAATAGCGGCGTTTATCGGCGCGTTGTCGCTTTCCGCCTGCTCGGGAGACAGACTTTACCGCGAGGGCAGCGGCGAGCTCAACGTGGTATGCACCATCTTCCCGCCGTTCGACTTCGCGCGCAACGTCGGCAAGGATAATATAACGCTGACACTGCTGCAGGACAACGGTGCGGACCTTCACAACTACGTCCCTACAGCGGCTACTCTCGACGCGCTGAGCGCCGCCGATGTGTTCATCTGTGTCGGGGGCGAATCGGACGGTTGGGTGGAGGATGCCGTTTCCGCGGCAAACAACCCGGATATGACGGTAGTTAAGCTGACCTCTCTGGTCACGCTTACGCACGCCGGACTAAGCGGCGGAGAGTATTACGCCGATACCGATATTACCGTTGACCACGATGACCACGAGCATGAACATGAAGGCGACGAGCACGTCTGGACATCACTCAGGAACGCGATCAATATAGTGAACGCAATAGCCGACGTCTTTTCCGAAGCCGATGCGGAAAACGGCGATTATTATCGCGCAAACGCAGCTGATTACGCGGCTAAGCTTGAGGAATTGGATAACGAATATACGGAAGCCTTCTCCTCCGCCGCCCGAAAAAACGTTGTTTTCGCGGACAGGTTTCCCTTCATTTATTTATTGAATGATTACGGTATCTCTTATCTCGCCGCCTTCAGCGGCTGTTCGACAGAGGCGGACGCAAGCTTCGAGACTCAAGCTACACTGACCGAAGCAGTAAAGACAGACTCGCTGCCCGCCGTTATCACGATAGAAGGAAACGACAAGCCTCTTGCAGAATCAATAAGCAGAGAGACGGGCTGCGAAATACTTCAAATGAACTCCATGCAATCCGTCGTGCGCGCGGAAATTACCGACGGTGCGGATTATATAGAGATAATGCGGAATAATCTGACTGTTCTGAGCCAGGCGCTTTCATAAAAACGGATCGGAGATAAAAAAATGTCACTTATTAAATGCGAAAAGCTGACCCTTGGATATGACGGCAGGGCTATAGTGGAAAACCTGAATTTTGTGGTAAACGCCGGGAATTACCTATGCATAGTCGGCGAAAACGGCTCCGGAAAAAGCACCCTGATGAAAGCGCTGCTCGGGCTTTGCAAACCGATTTCCGGAAGTATTACCTTCGGCGACGGTCTGAAAAAAAACGGGATAGGCTATCTGCCGCAGCAGACAGTGGTACAGCGGGATTTTCCCGCCTCAGTCTATGAGGTCGTACTGTCCGGATGCTTGAACAGCTGTGGGTTTTCGCCGTTTTTTGCTCAAAAACACCGAGCTATGGCCAGAAAAAATATGGAGCTTCTGGGAATAACGAAGCTTGCCGGACGCTGTTACCGTGAGCTGTCCGGAGGGCAGCAGCAGCGTGTGCTGCTTGCCCGCGCGCTATGCGCCTCCTCCAGGCTGCTTCTGCTTGACGAGCCGGTAACGGGTCTTGACCCAAAAATAACGCACGATATGTACAGCCTTATCTCAAAACTTAACAAGAGCGGCATAACGGTGATCATGATCTCCCACGACATTTCCGCCGCGGCAGGCAACGCCAGTCATATACTCCATATAAGCCATACGCCGCTTTTCTTCGGCACCTCCTCCGATTATCTTCAAAGCGATATTGGTAAAAAATTCGCGGCCGCAGATGTAAACGGCGTCGCCGGCGTAAACGGCGTCGGCGCAGAAACCGCAAACCGAGGTACAAGAAAATGATCGACAAGCTTATTTATTATTACTCAAACTATCCTACGATAAGATATTCAACGGTGGTCCTCGCGCTCGTTTCGCTGTGCGCGGCGCTGCTAGGCGTTACACTGGTGCTCAAGCGTTTTTCAATGATAGGCGACGGGCTTTCTCATGTCGCCTTCGGCGCAACCTCCATCGCCACAGCCGCAAGCTTTACCCCGATGTATATAGCGCTCCCGTTCACCACGGTCGCCGCGGTTCTTCTTCTCCGCCGCCGTGTGGGAGCCAAAATACAGGGAGACTCCGCGATAGCGATGCTTTCCGCGGGCTCGCTTGCCTTTGGTTATATCGTACTTAATCTCTTCCCGTCGTCTTCGTCAAATGTAAGCGGAGACGCCTGCTCCTCTCTTTTCGGCTCGGCAAGCATACTCGGTATAAAAAGATCCGACGTTATTATCTGCGCTATACTGGCAATATCGGTGCTCGCCGTGTTCATATTTTTTTATAACAGAATATTCGCCGTCACCTTTGACGAGAGCTTCGCCTCCGCGACCGGGACAAACGCGGGCTTTTACAACACGCTTATCGCCGTAATAACCGGTATCGTGATAGTCACAGCGATGAACATGGTCGGCGCGCTTCTGATATCCGCGCTTATAACCTTCCCGGCTCTTTCGGCAATGCGCGTGTTCAGAACCTTTAAAGGAGTCATGATCTGTTCCGCCTGCATTTCCGTAGCCTGCTCGCTTATCGGAACGATCGTCTGTCTGCTGGCTTCGACGCCTGTCGGACCGACTATCGCGATCGCCAACATCCTTGCCTTCGGTATATTCAGCCTTACCGGATGGATAACTCGCGGCCGTACGGCGAAGAATACGAATCAGTAAAAAAATTCCAAATAACTTTTCTTGAGGGACTGTATAATCGGATTCCAACCATACGCCGTTTCTAAGAGAAGTTTTAGGGAGACAAAAATTTTTCATATCTATTTGATCCGCATAGCGGTTTTGGAGGATTACAATGAAAAAAATTATCGCATTATTTCTTACGGCTCTGCTGCTCGCTCTTACGCTTATTTCCTGTGACGACAGCGGCAAGCTCGACTTTACCGGACTTAACAACGACGAGCTTTTCGGAACTCTGTCAGCTATTTCCGTAAACCCTGAAGACTACATCGGCAGAGAGGTAAAAATATCGGCTAACGTCTCTGTTATATACAGCTTCGGACAGAACAGGGTTTTGTCAAACGTACTTATCGCGCTGGATCCCACAAACTGCTGCGACGCCTATTATGAAATAAGGACTCAGGACGGAAAATATCCGGGTATCGGCGCTGAGGCTACCGTAAACGGCGTTTTTGCCGACGGTTACATTGACGTCTCTGAGCTGATAACAGACAATGAGACACCGGCGCCGGATATCGATACGCTCTCGATGTCCCCTGATGAAGTCACCTCCTTTATAACGGATTACGCAGACCACCACCTGACAAGCGACGAAAGAAATAAAACTATCTGCATAGTAGGTCACTATACCATGGTGGAGGGCTACAGATATCTGCTGGGTCTTACAAACGAGGGCAAGCCCACGTGGGAGATCGAGCTTGGAGAAATAGCCGACGGCATCGCTCTTCCCGTACAAAACGGAAACTACATCAATCCGGTTTATATCTACGGCACCCTGTCCTATTACACAGAGGGTACCAATACCTATGCCTGCATTAACGTCTCGTCGGCGCAAAAGGTAGTAGCGGTAATGGATTAATATTATTCCGTTACGGCTTCACTCAAACTGCCGAGTGAACGTAATATTAAAAAGGCTGTCAAAAAGCGGCCGCCGCAACAAGAGAAAACCGGCTTGATTTTTCCGTCAGACCGGTTTTTTATATAATTTGCTTTTTTGTTATTTACTTTTGCGCAGAGGGTCTTTAGCTTCACGTAAAAGCCCTTTGATTTACGGAAAACTTTCTTTCTGTAAACATATCGCCGTTTCCCTGAATAACGGGCTGCGCTCAGCCTTTAAATTATTCGTCCGGAAGCGAGGTTATACTGTATTCATAATCCCGTACATTGAAATCACCGTGTCTGCGCGGCTCGGACGCGTCGCCCTCAATAAAATCTCTTCCTAAATGAAAGATCGGTATAAATATTCCTTCCACACGCTGAGGCTTTATAATATTGCCGGACACATGATTGCTCTTTGTATAAAGCATGGCTATTCCGTAATCCTTTACCTCGGTGATCTGATTATCCTTTATTATGCATTCCGCCACAGGTCTGCCTATTTGCCCCTCCATGAAAATGCCGCAGCCGCTTATCGCGGTTATAAGACAATGGATAAAGTTATTTGTCACTATATTACGGCTTGCCTTTATCTCTACAATATGAGCGTTGCGGGAGGTGCTGGTGATAATGTTCGAGGTCAGTATATTCTTCTGTCCTCCGATAATCACCGATCTTCCACATATCGTATGGGTGGACAATATTTTGTTACCGGTTATCGAGCAAAGCTCCGCGTCGCAGTACAGTCCAACGCATTTCCCGCCCCATTCACCCACGCAGTTGTTTCCGTGAAACAACATGTAAAGCCCGGTATTGTAAACTCCGCAGGTATGGGCAGCCTCGGTTTTCCTGCCCTTGTTATGGCTTCCGTTGGCTTTAATGTTGTTATTCTCTATCCGGGCAAAGCGGCCGCTGTTTATAACGCCGTACGCTATCTGCTCCGGTCCGCTGCCGCTTACCTGTACATATATATAGTTATCGCTCATAACAACGGAATTGGCCAATGTGTTGATTATACCGCATACCTTGTTTGCATACGGATATTCCGACGGACATACTCTTATGTCGAAACGGCAGCCTTTTATATCCAGCGCATCCGCCGGAGTTTCAAGATGCGTATCCACTCCTCCGAAGTTTTTCACGCCGTTGAAGTTCACCTGACTCTCCGATCGGAAGCTGAGCCTGCAATTTCTCAGCGTTACATATTTCGCTTCATTATAAAGAAACGTTATAGTACTCATGGTATGTCCGCCTTTATATACTATTTCTATTTCGCTGTTTTCAATGGTGATACCCTGCGCGCCGCTATTTATAACGATAATATCCACGTCATCAGTCAAAGTTTCGTTTATTTCTATTTTCATTTTATCAGGAAAAGCGCAGCTTTTGCCGTCAATTATTTTATAGCTCAACGCGCTGCCGCCGCGTATAGGCTTCAGATCCTTGTCTGTTATTGTCATATTCGTTATCATTCCTTTCTTATCTTAAAATATAAATAATCGCATTGCGCGGTTGACTCTGCGGACACCCTCTCCCGCGCGTACAGTATATTGCTATAATAGCATTCAAACACGACATTTCATGTCGTATTTATAAAAATAATAATTAAGTATTTATAAATCCAAACCCAACCGTTCCATTGAATAATAACTATAAAAAGCGTAAATGCTTTTTATACAGGCTGTCGAAAAATCAGCAAGCACATGCACAAACGTAGAATTCTTACGCGGCGCGGTACGCCGCAAAGTACGACAGGGGCTTTGCCCTTTGACCAAAAACTTTTTGTGTATTATTTTTGGCGAATTGACTTTTTCTACAGGCTGAAAATATAAATTATATGAAAACGGAGAGAAGCCCTTGAAAAAATTATTTTTTGGCGGGAAAATACTGACACTCGAAAGTGAGCGTCCTTATACCGAAGCGATACTGACGGATAACGGTCGTATATTAATGACCGGTACTTTAAACGGCATGTCCGCCGCGGCCGGAGAATGCGAGCGCGTCGATCTGAACGGCAGTACCCTTATACCGGCTTTTATAGACTCGCACAGTCATTTCACTCAGGTCGCGTACTCTTTTCTGCAGGTCTCTCTTGACGGAGCCGACTCGGTAGAAAAAATGGGAAAAAAGATCGCTGATTTCATAGCGGAAAGAGGGATAAAGCCGGGTGAATGGATAAACGCCGGAGACTATGACAACAATCTCCTCCCCGACGCCGAAAATCCCGATATCTCAGAGATAGACGCTCTCGCGCCGCATAACAAGCTGGTCGTCCGTCACAAATCCGGACATATGGGACTTCTTAATACAGCGGCGCTTACAGCGGTGGGGATAAATCCGGATACTCCGGACCCGGAGGGCGGAAAAATCGGACGCAAAGGCAATAAGCTGACCGGGTATATGGAGGAAAACGCTTTTTTCAATTGCCTCAGAAAAATCCCGGCGTACGATCCGAACGACCTGCTGAGGGCTTGTATAAAGGCCCAGGATATGTACGCTTCATACGGAATAACGACCGTTCAGGACGGTATGGTCGTGGATGAAATGCTGCCGCTTTACGGAATGGCGCTTGACAATGACATTCTGTATCTGGACCTTGTGCTGTACGCCGCGCCGGAAAGCTATGACAAAACCGTATCGCTTATCGGCTCTTACCCCGAAGGACGTTGTCGTGTCGGTGGTATCAAAATATTTCTTGACGGTTCTCCGCAGGGAAGAACAGCCTGGATGAAGACGCCTTACCTCGGAGAACCGAAAGGATATTGCGGGTACGCAACTCTTACCGACGCTGAGGTTACGGAGGCAATGGAGCTTGCCGCAGGCAAAAACACACAGCTTATAGCTCATTGCAACGGAGATGCCGCCGCCGAGCAGTTTTTGCGCTGTCTTGAAACAGCAGAAGCAAAATATCCCCGTCTGCGCGATCTGAATCCGGTTATTATCCACGGACAGCTTATCGGAAAGGATCAGCTTGAGAGAGCGGCAAGGCTTGGGGCGACCGTTTCCTTTTTTGCCGCCCACGTCTTCCACTGGGGAGACGTCCATATAAAAAACTTCGGGCTTGAGCGGGCATCAGAAATAAGTCCGGCATTCTCGGCGAAAAGAGCGGGAGTACCTTTCACCTTCCACCAGGATGCTCCCGTTATACGCCCGGACATGCTTGAGACCATATGGTGCGCGGTAAACCGCGTGACGCGCGGAGGGATTAAGCTTGGCACCGAAGAGGCTGTCGGAGTATACGACGCGCTTTCGGCGGTAACGATAAACGGAGCTGTTCAATACGGAGAGGGAAATTCAAAAGGAAGCGTCCGCCGAGGTAAATTTGCCGATTTTGCCGTACTGAGTAATGATCCGCTTAACTGTTCTCCGGAAAGCATCCGCGATATAAAAGTACTGAAAACCTATAAAGCAGGAAAAGAGATCTTCGGGGCAAAAGAACGTAATTTTGATCCCGTATAAACAGTAAAGTTTTTTATAGTCGCGCAGCGTCTGTACACAAACACGTTACAGACGCTATGCTTATTTAATGTCGACGGAGCAGCGAAAAACCCGCTTAAAAAGTATAAATATACAAAAACTTTGCATAAAGCTCGGGTTAAATGTATATTTTTCATAATTATTTGTATTAGGGCTTGACAAATATAAAAAAAACATGTATAATAGCTGCATAATATTTCTATAAATATCCGGCAAAAGCGTTCGCTCAGCCTTAACGGTATTTTAAAGAGCAAAGAAAGAAGGGGCGGTTAAATGGCGAAAATATTTATTGACGGAAGCTCGGGTACTACAGGACTCAGAATATACGAAAGACTTTCGCTCCGTGACGACATAGAGCTGATCTCTCTTTCGGAAGAAACGCGCAGGAACACCGAGGCGCGTCTGGACGCTATACGGAGAGCTGATATAGCTTTTCTCTGTCTTCCGGACGAGGCTGCGGCGGAAACAGTCAGACTTGCCTCCGACCTTGACACCGTTATAATCGATACATCCACCGCACACAGAACGCACGAAGAGTGGGAATACGGTTTTCCGGAGCTGAGCGGCAGACGCCAAAGGATCGCAAACTCCAAGCGTATAGCAAATCCGGGATGCCATGCCAGCGGCTTTATAGCGCTCGTCACCCCGCTTACCGAGACCGGAGTGCTGAGGGACGGCGCGCCGCTCTCCTGCTTTTCTCTTACCGGATATTCCGGCGGAGGAAAAAAGATGATCGCCGAATACGAGGCCGAAGAAAGAGCCGCCCTGCTTGACGCCCCGAGACAATACGGTCTGACACAGCATCACAAGCATTTAAAAGAGATGGTTAAGATATCGGGAATAGACAAAGCTCCCGTATTCTGTCCGATAGTCGCTCCGTATTACAGCGGCATGGAGGTCACGGTCACACTGTTCGCCGACTATCTCAGGTGCGGTATCGAAGAGCTTAAAAGCATATACCGTGACTATTACAAAAACGGACTTGTCAGCTACCGTGACGGAGACGAGGACGGATTTTTATCCGCCGGCGCGCTCGCCGGAAGAGACGATATGTACATAACGGTATCCGGAAACGACGAAAGGATACTTCTTATCTCCCGTTTTGACAACCTTGGAAAGGGAGCGTCCGGATCCGCTATACAAAATATGAATATCCTGCTCGGGCTGGACGAAACGACCGGCCTTAACATTGAAAACTAAAACCAGGCAAAGGAATGGACATAAATATGAAACTGATAGAGGGCGGCGTTTGCGCCGCTAAAGGCTTTAAAGCAAACGGAATACACTGCGGTATTCGCAAAAACCGCACAAAAAAAGATCTTTCCCTTATATTAAGCGAGCTGCCGGCAAGCGCCGCCGCGGTATACACCACGAATCTCGTTAAGGGAGCGCCGATAGAAGTAACTAAAAAACATATATCAAACGGATACGCAAGAGCCATTATCTGCAACAGCGGCAACGCAAACACCTGCAACGCCGACGGAATAGAAATAGCGGAAAAAATGAGCGAATGCGCGGCGGTCGCGCTTGGCATCTCTTCCGACGACATTGTGATAGCGTCAACGGGGGTTATCGGTCAGCCGCTTGATCTTACGCCCATATCCGCCGGTATCCCGTCCCTGGCTGAGGGACTTTCCGAAAACGGCAGCGCCGCCGCCGCGGAGGGAATAATGACTACCGACACAGTCAAAAAGGAGATAGCGCTTGAGTTCAGCATAGGCGGCAGGCTCTGCCGTATCGGAGGGATAGCAAAGGGCAGCGGAATGATACATCCGAACATGGCGACTATGCTCGTTTTCATTACGACCGACGTTTCAATCTCACCCGCAATGCTTCAAAAAGCGCTTTCATCGGATATCGCGGACACCTTCAACATGATCAGCATCGACGGGGACACCTCCACAAACGACATGGTAGCCGTGCTTGCAAACGGTATGGCGGGCAACAGCGAAATAGTAAGTGAAGGAAGCGATTTCGAAGCCTTTATGGAGGCACTCAACACCGTAAACATTCATCTGTGCCGCATGATCGCCGGAGACGGAGAGGGCGCTACCAAGCTCCTTGAATGCAGGGCTACCGGAGCAAAGGATATAAAGACCGCCAAAGCCGTCGCGAAAAGCGTTATCTGTTCAAGTCTTGTAAAGGCGGCGATGTTCGGCTCCGACGCAAACTGGGGGCGCGTTCTCTGCGCCATAGGTTACAGCGGCGCGGATGTGGACGTCAGAAAAATAGGAGTTTCCTTTAAGAGCTCAAAAGGCCTGATAACCGTTTGTGAAAACGGCGCCGGGATACCGTTTTCCGAGGAAAAAGCAAAGGAGATCCTGCTTGAAAAGGAGATCGAGATACTGATTTCTCTCGGACAGGGAAATTACTGCTCCACCGCCTGGGGCTGCGATCTTACATACGACTATGTTAAGATAAACGGAGATTACCGCACCTGAAAAGCGATAGTATTATAGCATAATTTACTGTGATCCGGGCGTCTTAATTAAGCAGTAAGGCAGCCGGCAAATTTGTTTTCGGAGGAAAAGATACCTAACGGTTTCGTAAAAAATATAATGGACATTAATTTTTCCAACTCCCAGCGCGCGGAGGTGCTTACACAGGCTCTTCCGTATATAAAGCGCTATACGGGTAAAATAGTCGTTATAAAGTACGGCGGAAACGCCATGACCAGCCCTCAGCTCAAAAAACAGGTAATGGAAGATATCGTTCTGCTCTGGCTGATAGGTGTTAAGGTGGTGCTTGTTCACGGAGGCGGTCCGGAAATAAACGAGCTTATGGAGCGTCTCGGCAAAAAAGCCGAATTTATCGACGGACTGCGCGTGACAGACAGGGAGACAATGGATATCGTACAGATGGTGCTCGCCGGTAAGGTCAACAAATCACTTGTCAGTATGCTTGAAGCAAAGGGCGGCAAGGCAATGGGAATATCCGGTATGGACGGAAATCTTATAGAAGCGCGGATAAAGGACGCAAAGCTCGGCTTTGTTGGGGAGATCTGCAACATCAATATCGCTCCCGTTTCCGATCTGCTCGAAAAAGGATATATACCCGTTGTCTCTACAATAGGCTGCGATAAGGAAGGAAACGCATACAATATAAACGGCGATACCGCGGCGGCGCATATAGCCGGCGCGATAGGAGCCGAAAGACTTATTATGATGACTGATATCGCCGGGATCCTGACAGACAAAAACGATCCCTCAACACTCATCCCGGAAGTTACCGTGCGCGAGGCGGAAAAGCTCTACGGTCAGGGCATAATATCCGGAGGAATGATACCTAAAGTAAACTGCTGTATAGAAGCGATACGAAGAGGCGTCAAGGACGTAACTATTATGGACGGGCGTATACCTCATTCCATTCTTATGGAGCTGCTTACCGACGAGGGCGCCGGCACCATGTTCGTCGGCGACAGAAACTGAAGACGCTAACATTTTTGAGAGGTAACGATATGAGCGAATTACAATCAAAAGACAAAGAATATATTGCGGGAACGTACGCCCGCTTTCCTGTGGAGATAGCGTACGGCAAAGGCTCGGAGGTCTTCGGTACCGACGGCAGACGTTACATAGATCTCGGCTCGGGTATAGGCGTGACCAGCTTCGGAATAGCGGACGACAGCTGGATAAACGCGGTAACATCACAGCTTTCCAAGGTTCAGCACATGTCAAATCTCTACTACACCGAGCCCTGTGTAAGACTCGCCGAGCTTCTCTGCGAAAAGACAGAAATGAAAAAGGTCTTTTTCTCCAACTCCGGCGCCGAGGCAAACGAATGCGCTATAAAGGCCGCAAGAAAATACGCCTCGGAGAAAAAAGGTAAGGATTATTTTACTATAGTAACCCTTTACAACAGCTTTCACGGCAGGACGCTGACTACCCTCGCGGCAACCGGTCAGGAGCATTACCATGAGCTTTTTCAGCCGCTCACTCCGGGATTCGTTCACACTCCTGCAAACGATCTCGAGTCACTGAAAAATACCGTGAGGGAAAACAGGACCGCCGCTATAATGCTGGAATGTATCCAGGGCGAGGGCGGTGTAATCCCGCTTGACGCCGAATTTGTAAAAGGAGCCGCGGAGCTTGCGCAAAGCGAGGACATACTTTTGATCATCGACGAGGTACAGACCGGAAACGGAAGGACCGGCGCGCTCTACGCGTATATGAATTACGGAATAAATCCGGATATAGTTACCACGGCTAAAGGACTCGGCGGCGGACTTCCGCTCGGAGCCACTCTGCTTGGGGAAAAGGTGCAGAATGTTTTCGGCCCCGGCGATCACGGCTCGACCTTCGGAGGAAACCCGATCGCCTGCGCCGGCGCGGTGAACATTATTTCCCGTATCGACGACAGCCTGCTCGCTGACGTAAAGAAAAAAAGCGATTTTCTCTTCTCCTCATTTGAGGGCGCGGACGGCATCGAATCGGTAAGCGGAATGGGACTGATGATCGGCATAAAGCCGAATAAGCCTGCCGCTGATATAGTAAGAAAATGCATAGACAAAGGCGTTCTCTGTCTCACCGCAAAAAATAAGGTCAGACTCCTGCCCGCGCTTAATATAAAACCGGAATTAATCGCCGAAGCGGCGGAGATAATAAAAAGCGTGTGCTCTGAGAAATAAGCGCATAGGTATACCACAAGTGAGGCTCTGCATCACTCATCCCGCGAAAAAAGGAATTATTTAAATGAATAAAGCGCAGAAAGCAAAAAGAAACTGGCTGATAGTATTAATACTAACGGCGGTCCTGGGCGTTGCCGGAATACCCGGCACAGTGATCACGGCCTCCGCCGGGATATACCCGCTTATGGCTGTATGTATCGCACTTATAGTTCACGCGTTCTATGGTACTGTATTTTACGCGTTTGCCTTTATTGCCGCCTCAAATACGGTAAAGGTTCTGAAGGTATGGGAAAGCGCAGGTATTACGGATATAGACGAAATGTCCGCGGCGGTGATGCTGCGTAAAAACGATACCCGCGCAGCTATGAAAAGATGTATCGAGCGCGGTTATATCGCCGGATATACTCTTACCGAAAAGGGCTTTGAGCCAATAAATGACCACAGAGATAAAAACGCCGAACGCTTTTGTCGGTACTGCGGCAGGAAGCTATCCGACGGGCAAGAGGTTTGCCCATCGTGCGGAGCGCCGGCAAAAAGCAAAAATCAACCTTAAACGAACAAAGAAATACAATTATTTTCTGATTCCGGTAGTAAAAGATGATAAAAAAAGTATTATTCGATCTTGACGGAACCCTGCTTCCCATGGATCAGGAAGTCTTCACCAAAACTTATTTCAGTATGCTCGCAAGTAAGCTCGCGCCTTACGGATATGATAGCAAGGAGCTTATAGACGGGATCTGGAAGGGCACCAAGGCAATGGTAAAAAACAACGGCGCCGGAAGCAACGAAACAGTGTTTTGGGACACCGTTTCCGCAATTTTTGGCGATAAGATAAAAAAGGATATACCGATCTTCGACGAATTCTATAGCATCGACTTTGACAAAGCAGCTAAAAGCTGTGGCTATAATCCCGCCGCAAAACGTTCAGTCGATAAGGTGAAAGCTCTCGGGTACGGAGTGATACTCGCCACAAACCCTCTGTTTCCTTCGATAGCTACCGAAAAAAGAATACGCTGGGCAGGACTTGAACCGGACGACTTTGAGTTTTTCACATCCTACGAAAACACCTGCTTCTGCAAGCCGAATCCGAATTATTATCGGTACGTGATTGATAAAGCCGGCTGCAGCGCCGAAGAGTGCGTTATGGTCGGAAACGATGTAAAAGAGGATATGGTCGCCGCCGAGCTCGGAATGAAAGTGTTTTTACTCAGCGATTGTCTGATAAACCCTGAGGGACGCGGCATCTCCGCCTTTCCCTCGGGAGGCTTTGAGGAATTTGACAGCTACATATCCCGGCAAGCGTGAATTAGTCTTTTCCGTAAGAAATTCTTTTTCAAAAGGGTTTCTTACAATTTTCCTAAAGCTTTTCTGGAAAATTTCATTAGGCGGGGATTTATTCTACATTCATTTCAGGAAAAGTTTTTGGAAAACTTCAGCCCCACTTTTTTAAAAAAATTTTTTCCTCCATAGAGAATGTCAGGGGCTTTGCCCCTTAACCCCACCGCCTTTTGAAAAAGGCGGGCGAAAACTTTTAGTGTATTATTTTTGGTGAATTGACTTTTTCTACACGCTGAGCCCCCTTTTTTCAAAAAAAGGAGGGCTGAAGAAAGAAATTGAGGAGATGTTCAAAGACTAAGAAACAGATATAAAATGATAGAAATAACAGGTAAAAGGAATACCGCGGTTGTATATGCGGACAAAATAGACAAGGAAACCAAAACTCAAATAGCCATGCTTCTCCGCGAGGAAGCTTTTTCAGACTCAAAAATCAGAATAATGCCGGATACTCACTGCGGGAAGGGATGCGTAGTCGGCACGACCATGACACTGCACGGCAGGGTAATCCCCTCGCTCATCGGCGTTGATATCGGCTGCGGCATGGAGGTAGTGCAGATAGAAGAAAAGGAAATCGACCTTCCAAAGCTTGACAGCCTAATACATTCATCCATCCCCTGCGGGTCGAATATTCGTCGACAACCTCTTCATCCGGAACCGCCAGCTCTTTCCGGGCTTTTCTGCTATGACAAAACAGATATAAAACGCGCTTTACTGAGCATCGGTACGCTTGGCGGCGGCAATCATTTTATCGAGGCAGACATAGACGAATCCGGAAACATATATATCGTTATTCATTGCGGTTCAAGACAGCTCGGCGGCGACGTCGCACAGTTTTATCAGGACGCGGCATACAAATATCAGTGCAAAAAACAACGAAAGACCGCCTCTGTAAGAGCCGGTCAGAGCGACGAATATTATACAAAAGCATCACGCAGAGAATACCAAAGTGCCATTAAAGTAAGCCGTGACAGAGCGCTGCTTGAGGGGGAGCTGTTTGAAAGGTATATGCATGATATATCTATAGCGCAAAGCTTTGCCGAGCTCAACAGACGTTCTATAGCGGAAATCATTTGCGACGGAATGGGTCTGCATATCGCCGACCGATTTTCCTGCGTGCATAATTATATTGAGCGTGAGCACATGATCCTTCGCAAAGGCGCCGTTTCCGCAAGACAGGGCGAAAGAGTAATAATACCGCTGAACATGCGGGACGGAGCGATCATCGGCACGGGACTCGGAAACCCGGAGTGGAACTTTTCGGCGCCGCACGGCGCCGGCAGATCGTGCAGCCGCAGCGACGCAAGGCATGCTTACAGCGTACAGGAGTTTCAGGAGCAGATGTCCGGAATCTATACTACCACGGCTAACGCCGGCTCGCTCGACGAATGCCCTATGGCGTATAAATCCCCGGACAGGATACTCGGGTTTCTTTCCGAGACGATTCGGATCGATAAGCTGATTCGCCCTATCTATAATTTTAAGGCCTGTTAAGCCGGCTCGAGTCAGGCAGTCAAAACATCAAAAATTATTATGTACTTATAAAAGCCTCCACAAAGGCAATCGCGGGAATTGAAAATATTACGAAAGGAACGCAGTAAAATGGAAAGTCAAGATATCTTAAGCATGTTTGAAAAATATTTTCCTTTTTGGAACTTGCTCTCTGACTCAGACCGCGCGCTTATGCTCGATAACACAAGGTCGGTTTCATTTGCCAAAGGAACTAACGTTCATAACGGCAACGAGTGCAGCGGCGTGATCCTCGTTAAACAAGGGTGTCTCCGACTCTATCTGCTCTCTGACGACGGTAAGGACATTACTCTTTATCGTCTCTTTCCCGGAGATATCTGCATGCTTTCGGCTTCCTGCGTAATAAGGGCTATAACTTTTGACGTTTTCGTAGACACTGAGGAAAACAGTGAATGCGTAATAATCAACGGTCCGGCCTTTTCCTCGTTGTCGGAAAAGTACGCTGAGGTCAAAATATACGCGCTTGAGGTAGCCGTCAGCCGTTTTTCGGATGTAATGTGGGTAATGCAGCAGATACTGTTTATGAGCTTTGACCGCAGACTCGCTGTTTTCCTGCTTGACGAAACCGCAAAAAACGGCTCGGATACCGTTAAGCTTACACATGAGCAGATCGCCAAATATATGGGGTCCGCACGCGAAGTAGTGTCACGTATGCTGAAATATTTTGTTTCCGAGGGTATTGTGGAGACATCACGGGGAACAGGCATAAAAATTCTTGATAAAAAAAGACTCCGCTCGCTCGCTTCAGAGCATTAATAAAGATGCCCTATTCAAGCTCAATTACATTTGCCTTTTTATTGATAAGCTCTCTTTCCCGATTTGAGGCTGAGAGCAGAACTATCTGCACCCCGTTGTCAGCTACTGAACGCAGCTCTTGCAATATCAGCTCGAGACGCCTGTCGTCAAAATATACCAGACATTCGTCAAGGATTACCGGCAGCGTCTCCCTTTCCGAAAGCTTACGGTGCAGGGCAAGTCTCAGACACAGCCATGCAAGCTCCGCGCTTCCTCCGCTGAGATAACGACTGTCCATAGGATATTCGTTTCCGTTACCGAGATAGCGCAGATTCATTTCACTATCAAGTGAAAGAGACGTATATCGACCTTCCGTCAGCCTTCCGAAATAGTCTCCGGCGTATCTGGCGAGATACGGGGAGACCGTCTGCCTTATGCTTGTTTCCGCCTCTGACATCATTTCAAGCGCAAGCGCCGCGGCGTCATGCCTGAGATTGCATTCCTTTAACCACGCCTTTGTCTCCTCTATTTCGGCCGACAGCCTGGAAAGATCCTTATCGCTGTTTCCGATGAGCTCCGCTCGTCTCAGCTTCGCGTTTGAGTACGAGTCCTCCGCAAGCTTTACCTTACGCTCCGATTTCGCCACATCCTCCTCTGTGACGGGAGAGGCCTCCGCCTCCCTGAGTTCGGTCTCGGTATACCCCGCTGCGCCCATGCGCTCCTTTTCGGGATACGCTTCAAGCCTTATATCGCACTCAGACGATCGCTTTTCAAGCTCCTCGTATTCCCTGTCGATATTTCCTGTCAACTCTTTAAACTCGTTATATGCCTCCTTAAGCTCGGAAACACTTTTTTTCCCGGCTTTTTCAAGCAGTCCGCTCAGGACCGCTTTTTTTTCATCAAGTCTTTTTCTGGCGTCGGAAAGCGCCTGACGCGCGCCGCTGCCAAGCCGGTTACGGTAATCCTCGCATTCCCTGCAGACTACATCCGGAGTTCTTGTATCGGATGCGCCTATCGACTCCATAAACTCGCTTACATAAGCCTCATAACGCTTTTTTATATATATAACCGCACCGGCAGCGGCAAGAAAAATCAGAAAAACCGTCACGGTAGCCGCCCTTGACGCCGGAAACCCGGCAAAAGTCGAAATAAACGCGATAAATCCGGCTCCGGAAACCGTCAAAGCTATGATCAACGCGAATCTGAGTACATTCAGTATTTTGCGTTGTTTTTCATACTCCGAAACTATTTTAACCGTCCCAAGCTCACGGAATTTATCGTACCCCTTCGGCTCATTTTCGCTGTCCTGAGCACCCATACTCTTTTCTAACTCCGCGTAGCTATCCCGCGCGATATTGATCTCCTTTTCAAGCTCGGTTACCCGATGAACATAACCGTCGTCCGGGACAAAACCGTTTCCCGCCTGCTTGCGGATAACCTCCGCCTTTCTGCTTCTGTTAAGCTCAATTCCTGCCTCCGCGAGCTTTTTTTCCTCCTGAAGCCTCCGGATCGCCGACGCGCGTTTTTTCTGAAGCACCGCCTTTTTGGCGTTGAGCTCTCTTAAGCATTCCTCTTTTTCCCGCGCGTAACGCTTGATCTCCACACTGAGTCCTTCCGCGCTTCCCTTTGCAGTCTGAGCACGCCTGAATTCCTCCGTGAGGGCCTCAAGCCTGTCCTCCGTTTCCGGGATAAGTCCTCCTCTTCCGCGCTTCAGACGAAATTCGCGTCTGAAACCGTCAAGCGTGCTTTTGGCTCGGCGCAGATTCGTCGCTTCATCTCCCGATATAAGCAGGTTGCTTACCGCCTCCGCGCTGCCGCCGTCCAGAGCGGCGCCGCTTTCCTGACTGACGTATACCGATCTTCCGTAAAGCTTCTCCGGAACTCCGAGAAAGTAATCGCCCGGCGAGACGGAGCCTGTCCGCCAATCCTCGAATACACTGCCGTCATACTCATTATAAACCGTTACACGACTGCGTACGGAGGGCGAGTCCCGCCTTTCGATACGGTATACGTAATTCTCTTCGGATTCTATTACCACATATCCCGCACTGGTTTTTGTAACGAAATTGCTGTATTTTTCTCTTTCGTGAGCATCCTGAAAACCGTAGAAAACAAACTTGATGAAAGCGCACAGCGTACTCTTTCCGGATTCATTTTCCCCGATTATAAGATTCAGCCCCGGCAGAAGCGATATACTCTTATCTTTTATCGCGCCGAATTCCTCAATATATATGTCACAGATACGCATTTACCCGAAGCTCCGTCCTTTCCTCCGCGTTTTCAAGCGGTGTTTTTTAGACCTATCAGATCAAATAATCGGCTTAAAGCCCGTCTCGTGAGCGAAAGTCATCTTTACTAAGTTATATCCGTAAGCTCGCTGCCGTCCAAAGCGGCAAGCCCGTATTTAAGCGCCAGCGCCGCGACCCTTCTCATATCCGGGCTGTCCGCGCAAAGATGAGATTTAAGTCTGCGGTAAAACTCTCCCTTTACGGAAATATCATTTTCCAGACTGAGATAATCGACCGATACCGTCGTCTGATCGTCAATCTGCCTCACCCCTAACGGAGAAAGCCGCCTTTTAAGATAAGAGGCGTCGATATCAAAGGAAGCTTCGCCGGTCAGCCGAAGCTTAAGGATATATTCCGTTACGCTTCCGCGGGAGACCGCATCCTCAATTTTATTTGTTACCGTATTTACCGCATCCTCAAGCTCCGCGCATTCCGAGATATCCACGCCCAGCGTTTCATAACACCACGGACAAAACCTTACCCGTTCTGCCCTGACGCTTTTCTGACCGTCCTTTATATCAAGCGTTACAAGTATGCCTCCCTTTTCTCCGTACTCGGTAAAATCCCTGCCGGCTATACAGCCGCTGTAAGCGTATACCGTTTTACCGGCTCGCATTATCTCAGGCTTTGTATGGATATGCCCAAGGGCCGCATAATCAAGACCGGAGCGGAGAAGGTCGCTTTCCGTTATCGGGGCATACTGGGAAAGCGGGTTCTCGGTATCCGCGTGCGCGCAGAGCAGCGCAAAGCCGTCGCATGCCGCCGTAAAGCCCTCCAGAGGTCTCCTTTGATACGAGTTCGAAGTAAAAGCATAGCCGTATACCGTGACCCCAAGCTCGGGATATTCAAACGCTTCTATTTCCTCATGAGTGAAAACACTTACGTTATCCGGAAAATCACAGTTCTTGTAAGCGCTGCCGTATTTATAGGTATCGTGATTTCCGGGCGCGATCACAAATCTGCAGTCAGGCATGGAGCCGAAGGATTCCGTAAGAAAATCAAGCGTCTGCTGACTGTAATATTCGCCGTCGAAAAGATCGCCGCTCAGCAGTACCATATCCGCTCCGACGTTCACGGCGTAATTCAGCGCGTCCGAGAAAACGTTCCTCAGCGCTGTCCTTCGCTGTGAGGATTCGCTGTACGGTATTCCCCTGAACGGACTGTCAAGATGCAGATCCGCCAAATGAAGTATCCTTACCAAATTCCAAGTCCCTCCTTTATAAATGTACGTCTCCCATATTTATTATATTGTATAACAAATGCCTTAACATTGCAAGAGCGTAAGATAAATTTTAGGAAAACTTTTTGAAAAGCTTCTACAAAGAGCCGTCTCAGCCCTTATGTACTTTTCCGTTAGCGCAGTACACCGTGTAAGAGGTACATCCGTTGTCAAAGCCGGGAGCTTTTTCTATGGCGTTCCACTGTGCCACAGTACCCCCGAAATGAATAATTTTAAGCCCGGAGCCGGCGAAAGCGTTAATACCGATCCTTTCTATGCTTTCCGGAAGAGTAACGCTTTCGAGCATATAAAAGCCCTCAAAGCATCCGTCGGCTATTTCCCTGCCGCCAAGTATCGTCACTGTCCGCAGCACGGGGGTCTCAGAATCATAAAAATACCTCAGAGGCTTCGGCATATCGGGCGCGGAGCCGGCATACGGAAGCGTCAGCTCCTCTATACCGTCGCAGCCTTCAAAGACATCGCTTACAAGGAAACACTCTCCTGTTATTTTAACCGTTCGGAGCGTTTGGGGAACGACTGAGAAAAAGTACTCAAGACCATAGCTGCTTGATTCCACCCTGCGCTCTCCGACGAAAGGAACCGAGAGGCTTTCGAGGCTGTCGCAGCCTTTAAATACGTTTATTCCGATTTTATTGCAGTCATTTCCTATTACGATACTCTTTATATAGCCGCAATTCTCAAAAGCCCGATCCGAAATAACCACCTGCGCGTATACCGTAACGCTTTCAACGCTTTCCGGCACATACTGCGGATTCTGAGTACTGTCTTCCGCGCCGAAGAGATATCCGAAATATGATGGGGCGGTTAAGCCAATGGATCTGTCCATGCGCGGTATAACCACCTCCGACAAAGAATCGCAGCCCTGAAGTATTCCCAGCCCCATGTACGCAAGCTCCGGTCCTATGTATACGCTTTTCAGAGACGCGCATCCACAGAAGGCGCCTGTTTCAAGCTCCTTAACGGAAATGTCTATTTTCATAAGAGACTCGCAATAGCCAAACGCATATTCTCCTACTCTATTAATACTCCCTTCAAAAACGACGCTACGCAGCGCCCGACAGTTGAAAAAGGCGTTTTCCTCTATATTAATCACCGATCCCGGCAGCTTAATTCCGGTAAGCGAGATACAGTACGCAAAGCAATACGGGCTGATATTACCGATATTATCCGAAAGCGTGACGCTTGTCAGAGCGCCGCATCTGTAAAAAGCCTCCTCACCCAGCTCCTCCACTGTCGTCGGAAGCTCTATTTCCTTCAGGGAAGCACAGTATCTGAACGCGTTCGCGCCTATCTTTTTAACCCCGATTGGCAGCTTTATTCCGGTAAGTGAGGAGCAATGCGCAAAGCAGTAATCATTGACAGCCGCGATATTATCAGGCAGCCGGATAGTCTCCAAAGCTCCGCAGTTATAAAACGCATAAGCGCCCAGCTCCTCCATATCCGAAGGAAGATACACCGCCTTAAGCCCCATACAATAGCCGAAAGCGTTGCCGCCTATTTTTTTCAGCGCATCGTTAAACTCAACGCTCTCCAGCATAACGCAGTTATAAAATGAATACTCCCCTATCTCCTCGGTTCCGCCCGGAAGCGCTACTGCGGTAAGCGAGCTGCAGTACGCAAAGCTATAATCTCCGATAAGTATGATATTTTCGGAAAAACCGATATCGCTTAAAGTTCTGCACGCCTCAAACGCCCTGCTTCCGACAGTAATTATCGTTGACGGAAGCTCTATCCGCTCGAGCCTTGAGCAGTTCATAAACAAAGACGGCGCTATCTCAGTCAGGCCCGATGGAAGCGAGACGGCTTTTATTCCGGTATTCATAAACGCTCCCTCTCCTATAGAAGCAACGCTGTCCGGCAAATCAAGTCTCTCAATATTATCGCAGTAACCGAACGCGTATTCGCCTATGGCGGAAACGCCATTTGGTATTTCAACGCTTACAAGAGCGGTACAGTTATAAAACGCTCTTGCTCCTATGGTTTCAAGAGCTTCAGGCAGCGATATTTTTTTAATATTCGTACCCTCGAAAGCCCCCGCCCCTATCTCCCTGACGTTCCCCGGTATCACGATCTCATACAGCGAGCCGCAATCCGTGAAAAAATTCTCATGGATAACGCTGATGCTTTCCGGAAGACGGATATAGCTTAAACTTACGCATCCGTCAAGCATTCCCTTTCCCAATTGCTCCGCACTGTCAGGTAAATAGAGGCTGACAAGCTCTTTACAGCCCTTAAAACAGTTTTCGCCTATGAAAATCACGCCTTCGGGCAGCTCGGCTTCCCGAAGCTTCGCACAATTCTCGAAAGCGTAATCTCCTACAGACGTCACACTTGAAGGAATAACAAAGCTCACAAGTTTCGCGCAGCCGGAAAACGCCCTGTCGCCAATACCGGTAACGCCCTCGGGTATCTCTATTTTTTCAAGAGACGCGCACCCCATGAAGGCCCGCGCGCCTATTTCTTTTATTCCGGCAGGAAGCTCGACAGCCTCAAGCTTACCGCAATTGTAAAACATCTCCGGCGCAACGGCTGTCAGAGCGTCAGGAAGCCTTATACTGACCAGAGACAGACCGTTGAAAATTCCCTCCCCAAGCTCGGTGACGCCGTCAGGTATGACAAGCTCCGACAGCGCCTCACAATCCTTAAAAAATCCTGCGGGAATTGACGTTATATTGTCCGGCAGACGTATTTCCCGAAGCTTTACACAGCCGTCTATCATTCCCGCGCTCAGTCGCGTTACTCCGTCAGGCAGATACAGAGCGGTGAGAGACGAACAGTCCTTGAAGACATTTCGGCCTAAAGTCGTAACCCCATCCGGTATATTTACGGATAAAAGCGACCTGCAGCCCGCAAATACGCCGTTTCCTATTTCCTGTACGCTGTCCGGGATCAGAACGCTTTTCAGACCTGAGCACCCCGAAAAGGTATATTCGCCTATCGTGCGCCATGAACCGGAAAAAACAGCGCTTTCCATATGAGTGCAATTTTCGAACACCGCGTTTCCAAGCCGTGTTATACTGTCCGGCAGCTCCACGCTTTTTATATTGCTGCACCAAATAAAAGCCCTTTCTCCGATATCCGTTACCCCGTCCGGTATTTTAAGAGATTTAAGGCTGGTACAACAGTAAAAGGCATAGCCTCCGATTTCCTCAAGACTATCGGGCAAACTGAGCTCCCGCAGTTGACTTAAGCCTGAAAAGGCATATGTTCCTATTTTCCTTATTCCTTCCGGTATATTCAGCGTCTCAATACCGGAGCACCCCTCCATTAACCCGGTTTTTATTTCCGAAAGACCGGCAGGAAGCGTTATGCTTTTGAGCGAGGTGCAGCCGGAGAAGGCTCTTTCTCCGATCTCCGCCACGCTATCCGGTATTATGATTTGGTTAAGAGAGCCGCAGTCCGCGAAAGCGTACTCGCCTATACTAAGCACCCCATCCGGTATCTCGATGCTCTCGATTCCGCTTCCTTTAAAGACATTGTCGGCAATGGCCGTTATCAGGATACCGTTATGCTTTTTAGGCATCCTGACCACCGTGTCCTCGCCGTTGTAGGAAACCAGCGTCAAGCCCCCGAGGTCGTTCTCAACAAACGCAAAGCCCTCGCTCATCATATATTTCCCGCATACGCAGATACCGTTATCATCTGCCGTGTGAGTGGACGGGTCGTCGCAGGGAAGCCCGCACAGAGCGCATACTCTGTAATGCAGGATTCCCGTTATCCCCCACTCGCCTGACGGAACGTGGGAAAGCCTTTCGGTCTCGAGAGAAGATCTGTTATTTACCCTGTTTTTTCCCTCTCCGTCAGTAAAGCATTCGCCGCATTCAGTACAGTACCAGTACTCGATATTGCCCTTTGAAGTGCAGGTAGAGGCGACCGCCTCACGGTGCGCAAGGGTATGCGCATGTCCGTCGCCCTTGCAGGAAAGCAGCGTAAAAATAAACGTACTTAATATTAAAACAATTAAGGCGCCCTTAATTAACTTCTTCACTGTGTTTCCCCTTTCCGTATAATTTATTAATCCTCTTTCGCTTTTGTACAATTTGCGCAGCAAATTTATTTGCGCGGCGGATTTGTACGCGCAGCGGATTTGTACGCGCAGCGGATTTGTGCCCAAGCCAATACCGTTTATGCTGATCGTGTTATCATAGTCTATCTGCGCATACTCTGTAAAAATCCAGCATTTCCTTAACTCCGGAAAAATCCTTCGTAAGCTCACCCTCAAAGCTTACTCCGCCGTTATAGCCTATTTTGTTCAGTACGCCTATCCGCTCCCTTACATATTCCCGGTCTGCGTCACCCGTCATTTTACGCTCACGATTCGCTATATGAACATGCGCCAGTCTATCCGCGTATTTTTCCAGTACCGACAGGCTCTCATTGTTCTGATCCATATGGTAAAAATCCGCAAGTATCCTGAAATTAGCTCTGTTAACGGTTTCCGCGTAATACGCAGCCTCCTCCACGGTGTTGACAATATTTACTTCCTTTCTCCTGAGCGCTTCCACCGCTATCGTCTGACCGTATCCGGAAGCGGTTTCGGAGAATATGACTCCGACCTCAAACAGCTGCTCCCACGCCTTTTCCATTGGGAACCCGTCAGGAACGCGCTTTGCCGCCCCGGAGCCGAACACCAGCATGGTCACTCCAAGCTCGGCCAGAAGATAAAACAGCTTTTCCGAATATTCCCTTACCCTTTTGTAATCCACATCTCCGGTCAGCCTGACCTCCGGCGCTACAAGCCCGTTACAGCTGTATGTAATTATTCTTCCCGTTTTTACATATTCTTTATATCGCGAAAACTCGTCGCCGCCCATACCAAGCAGCTTCGCGGCGTTTATTTCGGTGTAATCCGCGCCACATTCCGATCCTTTTAAAGCGTCTTCGCCCGATAAGCATAAACCAAACCTCATTATATTGCTCCCATCCTTTCTGAAACGGCGCTTTACAGAAGATATGCCTTGCTCCCAAGCCCGGGGAAGCAAACACACATCATACCCAAAAAGCCTGAAAATCGGTTATTATTACAAAAATTTTTATACAAAACAAATAAATTATTTACCATAATAACGGGTTATCTGTTTAAAGTATACCACACGGTTCCGGGAAAATCAAGTATATTTTACCGTAATATAAAAATTTATGAAAATTTATATCTCAATTAAATATAAAGATTAAATTTTCACACGAACCACTTGATTTAACACGATGTTTATGATAAAATATAACGGTGGTATAAATAACCCCAAAAAGCCTAGTGTTATTAATCTGCACAGAAAGGAACGGCAATAAATGGATAATTATGTAATTACAATAGGAAGATACTGCGGAAGCGGAGGCTCTGCTGTTGCCGCTCTGTTGGCTAAACGCCTCGGCATTGAAGTTTACGACCGCAATATTTTCAAGCTGGCCTCGGATAACAGCGGAATAAACGAAAACGTTTTTGCAATGGCGGACGACGATCTTAAAAATTCACTTCTTTTCCGCGTTTCGCGCAGCGCCTTTGACGGAAAGCCAATAGGCCCCGAAAGCGGCAATTATACCGCCGACCGCAATCTGTTCGACTATCAGGCCAAGGTTATAAAAGGTTTGGCTGACGCCACGTCCTGTGTCATCATAGGCAGATGCGCCGATTGGGTGCTTCGCGACAGATACAACACTTTAAGAGTGTTTATAACTGCCACCAGAGACAGCTGTGTGGACAGAGAAAGCAAACGCAAGCTTATAACCGAATCCGAAGCCCGAAAGCAGGTTGAGGCTACTGACCGCAGGCGCGGGGATTACTACCGCTTTTATACAAATCAGGTCTGGTCTGACCCAAGACAGTATGATCTGTGTCTGAACACAGACGTTTATACGCACGAGCAGTGCGTCGACCTGATTATAGATGCCTTAAATATCAAGCTCGGGCTTGACGTGGAAAAACAGAACATAAATTAAAATCCGAAGTATCGATTGATTTCTTCGTGAACATAATATCAGCTATGCAAGAAAATAAATAAAAGAAAATCTGAGCGTGAAACCATATGAATTCCGACCCGATTAAATACATCCTTTCACGTTTTTTTGCAAGCTCTAACAAACTGCCGCAAATGCCGATATCCGAAATCCGCATTGCGGCAGCTATTTTTATCCGCTTTATCCACACATAATCACATTCTTTAATGAACGGGATTTAATACATATCCTTTATCCTCATAAAAAACACAATACAGTGAGTAAATAAACGGTTGACAACCATTACTAAATATGATATAAATATACTTGCAGTCTGTCTAAAAACCAGTAAGCCCGCACCAATATTCACAAACGCTGAAGTCTTATGATTTCGTCCTCCGCATAGGACGACAAGGGCGTTGCCCCTTGACCCCACCGCCTTTTGAAAAAGGCGGGCGAAAACTTTTTGTGTATTATTTGGGGCGTATTGGCTTTTCTACACGCTGAAATATACTTGATAACATTTTGTATATCTTCATTATCTGAAAACCCGCCGCGAAAATGAACTGAAAATATATCTGTGAACTAAAACCATATATTATTGAATTAGAAAAGGAGACTATACCCGCATGTTTAATAACTCTTCGCGCTATCTATCGCTAAGCACCAAGGAACTCAGCGCTCTCCCCGATAAGGAGCTTATTAACGCGGCGCTGCTCCGTACAGAAAACAGGGTCTCACGCTTCGGGAGTCTGAGAGATGGAATAAATACGCTTTCCGACTCACAGAAAATCTTTTATGTCTTAGTTTGTTTTCAGACTGAAGTCGATAACGGCGGGCTTTGTCAGTTCTTTGTCAACTCCACTCGCGCCCTCGCGCCGTTTATCAGTGATTATCTGGATATTATCGGCGCAGACAGACACAAAACGCTCTTTGATGAATTCACAGGCAAATACGGTATAGACCTAAGAGACCTTTCATCCTTCGCCGCTGAAGACAAAACCGAATACAAAAAGCAAACCGGGCGCTGCCCCTTCGACGAATTCGACAAGGCTTTTTACAGTCTCGAGCCTCTCTATATATCGCTTACCGGTTTTGTCAGAAAACATATATCAGAATTTTAAGCCACCGGTCAACAAAAACGAAAGGAAACGTTTTACATATGGCTTTATCGGAAAAATGGTACACAAATTGCTATCGCCGCAATCTCGTCGATATGCACATCGAGGACTGGAATAAGGAATTTTTATCAAAATTTTCACCCGAGGACTATCTTGACAATCTGAGACGCGCGCATATACAGGCTACGATGATATATCTGCAATCGCACGCGGGACACTGTTATTTCCCGACAAAGGTCGGACATATGCACTCAGCGTTGAACGGTCGTGAGGACATGATAAAGCGGCTGATAGATCTCTGCCGCGCCGACGGCATAAAAGTCGTCGGATATTACAGCCTGATATATAACACCTATGAAGAGGACCGGCACCCTGAGTGGCGTATTATAACCGGAAGCGACGGCAGTTCGGCGCGTCAGAGAGGCGGACGTTACGGGCACTGCTGCCCGAACAACCCGGAATACCGTGACTTTATTGTCGCACAGATCAGGGAAATCGCGGATTACTTCACGCTTGACGGTATGTTTTACGACATGACCTTCTGGCCGGGGATCTGCCGATGTACTCACTGTATGGAAATTTACAAAAAATCCGGTCTTAACGGGCTCCCGGATGAAAACTGGAACGACCCGGACTGGAGGAAGCTCGTGGACCTGAGAATAAAGGCAATGGGCGAATTTGCAAAATTCGTCACCGACGCCACCCGCCGGATAATGCCGCGCGTTTCCGTAGAACACAACTACGCAAACGGAGTAGCCGGCGACACCTTTGAGAACGGGGCCACCGAACTGATAAACGAGCAGTGCGACTACACCGGCGGCGACCTGTATGGGGATCTCTACAACCACTCTTTTACCGCGAAATATTATTACGGGGTTACAAAGAACCAGCCATTTGAGTATATGACCTGCCGCTGCGACCGCACATTAAACGCCCACACCGTGACCAAAACCGAGGAATACCTGTCCACCGAGGTCATGCTTACCGCGGCTCATCACGGCGCGTCATTCATCATTGACGCTATAGACCCTGCGGGAACTCTTGACAAACGGGTCTACGACAGAATAGGCAAGGTGTTTGAGCGTCAGCTACCTTATGAAAAATACTTTTCCGGAGACATGATACAGGACGCTGCGGTGTATTACTCCACCGCAGGCAGATACAACAGCCGTAAACTGGGCTACACCAGTAAAACCTGCTCTATAAATGCGGTACGCGCGCTTATAGAACGTCATGTGCCGGTAGGAGTGCTGTCAAACGCTTCCACCGCCAAGGCATCCGCCTACCGCGCTGTTATCGCTCCGGGTATCGCCGGTATCTCGGATACCAATCGCTCCGACCTTGTCGGATACGTCGAAAACGGCGGTCTTCTCTACATATCCGGCGTTGAAGACATGGAGCTTCTCCGCGTTTTGCTCGGAGCGCGCTTTTCCGGGTACACAGAGGAAACTGCCGTTTATCTCGCGCCTACTGAGGCAGGTCAGAAATTTTTCGGAGAATTTAACCCCGATTACCCGCTTCCGACGGAAATAAGCCTGCCGAAGCTTGAGACTGACGGCTGCGAGACGCTCGCGGTAATGAAGCTTCCGTATACAAAGCAACATGAACGGCGCTTTGCTTCAATACACTCGGATCCTCCGGGTATTTTAACCGATATTCCGGCGCTGGTAACAAAATGCTTCGGAAAGGGTCGGGTTATCTGGTCGGCGGCTCCTATCGAAAACGATGGGCGGATTTCTCACAAAAAGCTGTTCGTTTCGCTGATACTCGGTTATATGGGAGAGCCTGTTCTGCAAACCGACGCTCCGAGGCAGATCGAGCTCGTATCTTTCAGAAGGAGTAATGATCTGCTTATCGGCGCGATCGACCTGCTCTGCACAGACGAGCTTATCCCGGTACGCAGCTTCAGCATATCAATAGTAAGCCCAAAGCCCGTTAAAGTTATAAGGCTCGGCGGCAAGGACAGACCGGACGCGGAAACAGCGTTCAGTTACAAAGACGGGAAAACAATTTTTGCCACAGACGAGCTTGTAATGTTTGATATGTACAGAATCGAGCTCTGAAATATATTTTTACGCCTGCTTCCCCGCATAAAGTTATTATATTTTCTTGACATATGACGTAAAAAGTGGTAAAATAATGTATACTCAATATTTTATATAGAATAGGAAATAAAAAATGTTACTACAGGAATCCGGTGAAATGTACCTTGAGACCATTCTCTTGCTTTCAAAAAAGCTCGCGGTCGTAAGGTCGATAGACGTAAGCGAGCAAATGGGATACTCAAAGCCGAGCGTCAGCCGCGCGGTAGGTCTGCTTAAGGACGGCGGCTACCTTGAGGTAGGAGCTGACGGAGCGCTGAAGCTGACAAAAAAAGGCTACGAGACGGCAAGCAAGGTCTATTCCCGCCACACAGCACTGAAAGCCTTTCTCGAAGAAATAGGAGTAAGCCCGGATACCGCTGAGGCTGACGCGTGTAAAATAGAGCATGTGATAAGCGACGAGACATATTTAAGGGTACAGGAGTATATAAAAAAGCTGTCCGAGCAATAAACATTAACGTCGCTTTGACGGCTAATCCAACAAAATTTAAACAATCAAGTGAAACCTTTTCTCTTTTATTGCGACCTTATGAGTGAAAGACCTGATAATTCCGATAAGTTTAAGGCATGAAGGCTGATACGGCAAAGCCGCGTGGGTGATCTATATGGAAGACTTTCAAATAGTGGAGCTGTACTGGGCGCGATCCGAAAGCGCCATAAAGGAAAGCGACCGCAAGTACGGCAAGATGCTTACAAAAATCTCGTTTTCCATGCTGTCGTCAAACGAGGATGCGGAGGAATGCGTAAACGACACTTATCTTTCGGCGTGGAACAGAATGCCGACAGACCGCCCGACATATCTGGGCGCTTTCCTCTCCCGTATCGTCCGCGGAATTTCCATAGACCGCTACAGGCGCCGCAAGGCGCAAAAACGAAGCGGCTCGGAAATAGCGATAGACGAGCTGGAGGAATGTATTCCGTCGCAAAGCAGCGTTGAAGGAGAGCTTGAAAACGGAGCGCTTTCCGAGGCAATAAACCGTTTCCTTGGGACAATGGATCATGACAGCCGTGTGGTTTTTGTACGGAGATATTACCTTACTCAGAGTATATCGGAGATAGCGAGGGAGCTGGGATTTTCGGAAGGAAAAGTCAAAACTCTGCTTTTCCGAAGGCGTAAGGAGCTTTACAATATGCTTGAGAAGGAGGGATTGGTGTGATAAACAGGTTTTATCGCGCTGACGGAGTGTGAAGTACAGTAAAAGAGAAAGAGCCGAATACCTTTACAGTGAAATGAGCGGTATATCCGATGAATTTATAAACGAGGCTCTGTCTTACAGTAAAAAGAAAAGCCTTAAGCCCTTTTTCTTCGCCTCCGCGGCGGCGGCAGTCGCTTTGCTGTTTGCTATAGCCGCACCCTGGATGTTTTTAAAAGACCACAAAACTGAGACCATGTCGTTTTATCTTTCAATAAAGAACACTGAGGGTATGACAGTGAGCGACGTCTCGGAGATCGGTTTTTTTGACGGCGGGGTAAAGCTTATTATAAGCGACGAGGAGAATGGCGGGTATAAACTGCTCTCTCTCCCGCACGCTTCCTCAAGCACCATTATCGAGATAATGTCAGAAAACCATGTAAAGCCGCTTGAGGAGAACCCGGATTCTATACCAAGGATATGGATCTCTCTCGGAGACGGACGCACCGTATCCCCGTATCTTGAATACTCCGCCGGAAACACAGGAGCTTGCGAGCTGTTCGGATATGAGCCGGAGGGAGAGCCTTCCACTGAGCTTACGGAATATATATCAGGTCTGCTTTCGTAAAAACATCTTATCAACTATATGAAAGGAAGCATTGACATGAAAAGAGTAAAATCAATTTCCGCCGTACTTCTTATACTGTGTACCCTGTTTATTTATTGCGGATGCTCGTCTGACTATACAGGTGATGCGTGTATGGAGGCCCCGAATTATTCCTTAAACGAAAACGCCGATATTATCGCCGGCGCTGAGGATGAAAACAAGATCAAGGAGAACCCGTTCGTGTCGGTTTCGGAAAATCCCGTCTCCACATTTTCGGCTGACGTCGACACCGGTTCGTACGCCTATATACGCAAGCTTATAAACCAGGGCTACAGCTTAAAGGAGCTTCAGACATATTTCGGCGGATATGCGAGAACCGAGGAAATGGTGAACTATTTCTCCTACAGCTACAGCCTGCCGGCGGAAAACGAGCTGTTCGGAACCAACGTGCAGATAGCGCCGTGTCCATGGAATCCGGAAAACAGACTTATGATACTCGGACTGAGTACCGTAAAAGCGGCGCCGGAGACCGAAAACAATCTTGTGTTCTTAATAGACGTTTCAGGCTCTATGTCGTCGGAGGATAAGCTTGAGCTGCTTAAAAAGGCATTTTCTTATCTGGTGTCCAATCTCGGCTCGGACGACAGGGTGTCTATCGTTACCTACTCAGGTAAGGAGGAGGTAGTGCTTGAAGGCTGCGAGGGAAACAAGACCGATAAAATAATGGACGCCGTAAATAAGCTTGATGCCGGAGGCTCGACCAACGGCGAGGCGGGAATAAAAAAAGCGTACGAGATCGCCGAAAAATACTATATACAGGGCGGCAACAACCGTATAATCATGGCGTCGGACGGTGATCTCAACGTCGGTATATCCTCACCCGAGGAGCTTAAGAGCCTCGTGGAAAGCAAGAGAAATCAAGGCGTTTATCTATCCGTAATGGGCTTCGGAACAGGAAACTACCGCGACAGCAATATGGAAACGCTTGCCGACAACGGCAACGGAGTATACTATTATATCGACAGCGAGACAGAGGCCGAAAAGGTATTCGGAACAGATATCTTTTCAACACTCTATACGGTCGCGGAGGATGTGAAGCTTCAGATAACCTTCAGCCCGGACTATATAAAGGAATACAGACTTATCGGATATGAAAACCGCGTGCTGTCAAATGAGGATTTTGATAACGACCTTAAGGACGCCGGAGAGGTTGGAGCCGGACACACTGTTACGGTGTGCTATGAGCTGAAGCCTGTCAATACTGAGGTCGGCTCAGGCGAAGCCTGGTTCAGGCTCGCGGTACGATATAAAAATCCGGGCGAGCTTCAGAGCGAGCTGAAGGAATATGACTTCGGAAGCGAGAGCTACACCGAGACCCCGAGTGAGGATTTCAAATTCATTTCCGCTGTGGTACAGTTCTCTATGATTTTGAGGGAAAGCGAATTTCTGACAGATGATATAACTTTAGAAACGGTCATTGCCTCTCTTGACTCGATAAAGCTCGACGATGAATATAAGCTTCAGTTCAAAGACCTGCTTAAAAAGCTGAGTCAGGCTGAGTAAATACTGATTTTTTTCATCAGCCGTGAGCCGTCTCCGACTTATCCCGCTTAATTTATTCCATTATAACTGATTAAGATATCCCCCACTGAAAACGTTGAATGACGGGGCTTCGCCCCATTATTGAAACCTTTATATAAAAGTTCTTGAGGGGTCAAAGGGGTACTTCTTTCAAGAAGTACCCCTTAAGCTTTTGACTCAGCTTACTATACCTTTTTATAAGTATGTGGACAATATCGTAGGAGGAGGTAAGAGAAATGAGAAGAAGACTTTCTGTTATAATATTAGTGCTTCTAATTTTAATTTCGTTAAATGGGTGTTATTATGGTCCCCAAATGCCATTGAGCGGAGTGTGGAAAAGCGATACGCCAAATATGTATGTATATGTAAACATGCCAGATCCATTTAATCCAAGAGAGCATTATACATACGAGCGAACATCCGGAGAGATATTTTATCAGGACGGTACAAATGTAAGGGTTGATATTAATGGTAAATTTGGTCAATTGATGATAGCAAAGTATTCTAATGATATTAGCACAACTTTTGAAGAAATATTATACGAAGGCACAATCAAATGGAGGAGTAAAGAGAGCGAGAATGATACTCTTGTATTGATAATAGAAGAAGGAGACATAGACGGATACACAGAAATAGAACTGAAAAGGGTAGGAGACGGGGTGTTTTATAAGGAGTATTTGACGCAGGATGAAATATATCCGACAAATGCCCTGACAAATGAATACGACATTTCCGAACTGAAAGAGTATTTTGAAATCGGCGGAGAAAAGCAGACAATAAGCGAAGTGAACGAGCGCTTTCCGATAGAATTGACCAGAAGCAACGGATATACAGTGTACAAGGTGAAAGAAGGCGGATACTATTATGTATTCTGGGAGAGACCATGGAGCGAAATCGGGGACGAGGATGAAAATAACGAACCGTCAGTATACAGTACACTGTATCTGTCAGAGCAATACAGGGATGAGGAGATATTTGACGAAATAGAAGCGGGAAGCAGTACGGCGGCAGATGTTCTGAATATTGATCCGTATGCAGAAATGATATATCAGAATGAAAAGCTTTGTTCGTATAGCTATCTAAACGCATATGAAGTTCTTCGGATAGAGTATTCTTTTAGCGGCGATATTGGAGAAGCAGACACACTGACAGTGATGGAAAAGCGCATATATGACAGAAGGAACGCTCCGGCCAAGCTCTCTTCTCTTCTGCTTATTGATATTCCGGTTAAACCGTTCGATGCCGCGGAGTAAAGCCCGCACCGGTTTCTGTTAATTAATAAAAAGTGAGGATAAATACTATGTATGAAAATGAAAAGGAAAGATTAAAAATCAAGGAAAGCTATGATATCGAAGATCTGCGTAAAATACTTGAGATACTCAGAAGCGCGGAGGGTTGTCCATGGGACAGGGAGCAAACGCATGAGAGTATTATACGAGGCTTCATTGAGGAAACATACGAGGTGGTGGAGGCTATAGAAAAAAACGACGCCAAGCTGCTTTGCGAGGAGCTTGGCGACGTGCTTCTGCAGATAATTTTTCACTCGAGGCTTGAAGAGGAAAAAAACGGTTTCACCTTTGACGACGTAGTAACGGGAGTATGCCGTAAAATGATAGTCAGACATCCTCATGTTTTCGGAAACGTCAGCGCGGATACCTCGGATGAGGTGCTGGACAACTGGGATAAAATAAAGGCTCAAACCAAAAAGCAAACGGGACTTTATGAAAAGCTTGAGTCAATAGCGGTAACCATGCCGTCTCTTATGAGAATGCAAAAAGTCATCCATAAAGCGGCAAAGGAAAACGCTGACGCAGCGGTCAGTCTTCCGGATAAAAATGAGGAGACCGCGGCAAAAGAGCTTTTCAAAGCGGTAAAAAACTGTGAGGAGCTCGGGGTAGACGCGGAAAACGCGCTCCGTCATTATTGCGACGCTTTTATCGACGGGATTAAAGCGTCAGAGAATAAGTAAAAATTTTATTTAAAAACTTCTTTTAAGGGATAATGCTTTGAGTAAGCGGCTTTACTCCGCCGACTTTAAAGGAGAAGGGGCTGTCGCAATAAGAGCCCTCCAAAGAGCAAAAAAGCGGTTGTTCTTTACCGAAAGGTATTGAACAACCGCTTGCTTTGTTGTATAATTGAATTACCAAAAACAACATACAAGAAAGCAA